>JAZSFI010000230.1:0-7446 GCA_045532135.1 Clostridia bacterium
GGATTCGTGCGGGCCGTATATGCACTGTACGGCAGGCCTTACCGATGATCTTGATACATCAGGAAAGATTACGCGCAGAAATCTGTGGGGCAGAGGCGCAGCGCAGATTTTTGCCTCCGTTTCCCCGCGCATGACCGAGGAATTTGAAATCGACTATGCCAAACGCTTTTTCGAGGGGTTCGGACTTGTGTATTACGGCTGCTGCGAGCCGCTGGACAAAAAGATCGATATTGTCAAAAAACTACCGAACCTCAGAAAGGTTTCGATAACGCCGTGGGCCGATGTTGATGAAGCTGCGGACAAGCTCGGAAACGATTATGTGCTTGCGTATAAGCCGAATCCTGCATTTGTGGCGACCGAAACGCTTGACGAAAGCGCGATTGAACATGAAATCCGGCACGCGCTTGCCGCCTGCAGGCGAAACGGCATTTCCTGCGAATTTACGCTCAAGGATATTTCGAGCATTCACAGAAATCCCAAAAATCTTGAAAAATGGGCTAAAATCGCTATGAACATTGTTACGGAATAAAGGATTGAAATATCCGTTTGCAAGTGCTATACTTGAACCATTACATTTGGATTTGGAGGAAAGTTTATGATGCTGTTTCCGCTTCCGAGACAAATTGAGATGCTTGACGGCTTTTATCAGATGAAAAAGTGCCTGAAGGATTACGATGTTTTGATGTTCTACCGCGAAATTCAAACGGGCTATGAGGGCGTATCCATCCGGAAAATCGAAGGCCTTTCTCAGGAAGAATACCGCATGGATATCGGCGAAAACGGAATTTCCATCGCCTATTCCACGGACGAAGGCCTGTTCCGTGCGGCGACTTCGCTTCTTCAGCTGGCAAAACGGGGACGCGGCAAGGTGCAGTATACCAAAATTTCCGACAAGCCTGATATCAAGCGCCGCGGCTATATGCTGGGCATCAGCCGCGGACGCATGCCCAAGGTCGAAACCATCAAGACGATGATTGATTTCCTCGTAAGCCTTAAGTACAACGAATTTCAGCTTTACATGGAGGGCGACTGCTTCAAATATGCCGCCTATCCCAAGGAGACGGCGGACTTTGACTGCCTGACGCCGGAAGACATCAGGGAACTTGACAAATACTGCCGCGACCGCTTTATGGACTTGGTTCCCAACCAGAATTCCTTCGGACACATGTATACATGGCTCAAAAAGCCGGATTTCCACCATTTGGGCTTGTTTGAGGCGGATGAGACGCCTTCCACCTTGAATCCCATCCTTCCAGAGAGTTTTGAGTTCATGAAGAACCTCTATGCGTCTCTCCTTCCCAACTTCTCAAGCGACTATGTAAACATCGGCCTTGATGAAGCCTACGGCCTTGGAAAATTCCAGATCGAGGAATACTGCAGGGAAAAGGGCAAGGACGTTGTGTTCATGGAGTGGCTCAATAAATTAAATGACCACATCACATCCACCTACGGAAAGTCGGTTATGTTCTGGGCGGACATGATCTACAACTATCCCCAGAGCTACCACATGGTGCCCAAGGATGCCATCGCGCTTGAATGGGGCTATGAGCTCATTCAGTCCCAGCGCATGACCGATCACTGCATCGCCTATAAAAATGCGGGCGTACGCTACTATGTCTGCCCCTCCTGCAATACCCACGGCGCATTCACCAGCCGCATGGACGTAACCACATTCAACATCCGTACCTGCGCGGAGCTTGCTGTGGAATACGGCGCGGAGGGCCTCCTGCTCACCGATTGGGGCGACAACGGACATCCGCAGTTCGGCGTATGGAGCATGGCGCCCTGTGCGCTTAACGGACAGTACGGCTGGAACATCGGAAAAATGCAGGACGGCGAAAGCTTCAAGGCCGAATTCATCCGCGCCTCGGAAGACTTCGTCGACGAATACGCATTCGAAGGCAAAAAGGTATCCCGCCTCATGTACCGAATGGCGAACTATTACCTTCTGGAGCCTGAGCGCGTACATGTATGCACCATGTGCGCAAAACAGCTTTCGATGCCCATGAACCAGACCAAATACGCCCACCTTTTCGACCTCAAGGATTCCGGCGACGACTTCTACTTTGACAATGTCACCGATTACGTCAGCCGCGTCATGGCCGATATCGAAAAGATCGACTTTGACGAGCGTATGAAGCGGGAAATCCGCTTTACCGCGCTTCTGATCGAGCTTGGAAGCGAAGTGTGCAAAGTAAAGCTCAACCCCGAAATCACCAAGGAAAGAGCCGACGCCCTCGTTAAAATGCTGGATCTCGCCATCGAAGAATACGAGGAGCTTTGGAACTACAGAAACTACGCAAAGGGCATCGAGAAGTTTATGGTGCACTTAAAGGGCAGAAAAGAAGAAATTCTGGCAATGGTATAAAAATCAAAAAGACGGCCTTCGGGTCGTCTTTTTGCGCGGGGAAAAACATGGAAACAAAAATACGATGCGGAAAAAAAGCAAGCTGAACACTCACTTTTTTCATGGAAACCGCTTTCCTTTTTGTGTGTTGACTTTGGTTATGGTAAAAGTATACTTAAATTATACTGATTTATCAAAGGAGGAAACGAACATGAAAAACGTGCTTGCTCTTGTCCTTGCGCTTATGATGCTTTTTGCCATGAGCGCGCTTTCTGAGGAAGAAGACCGAATTGTGCTTTACGCGTCCGTGCCGGAAGACTGGGCGTATCCGTGCGTCTGGGCTTGGAACCAGGAGGGCGTAAACGCCTTTGCCGCATGGCCGGGCGAAATGATGGAGCCCGATCCCGACAATGCGGGATGGTATTACATTTATCTCCCTGCAGGTATGGAGAGCGCAATCGTCAATGCAAATGACGGAAGTGTTCAGACCGACGCGATCGCGATTGATAAGAAGGATGCATGGATTACCGTGAACGCCGACAAGACGGCGGCAGTTTCCTTCGATAAGCTGACCGAGGGTGAAGCACCCGAATATGTGGAGAGATTTACTGTCTACGCCAAGGTGGATGCAAGCTGGGAAAACCCGGGTATCTGGGCATGGGAAGATCCCTCCGGAAAGAACGCCTTTGCGCCCTGGCCGGGAAGATTGATGAAAGCCAATGAAAACGGCTGGTATTGTGCAATGGTTCCCGCGTGGTGTAATTGCGTGATCATCAATGCCAACGGCGGCACGGTACAGACCGCGGACATCAAGGATCTGGATCCGGCGGATCTCTGGATCACGGTTAATGCCGACGCAACCTTTGATGTAACTTATGACGACCCCACGGCGCCCAAGGCTGCGGATATCACTGTCCATGCCTATGTGCCTGAGGACTGGGCGGAGCCGTGCCTCTGGGCATGGAGTCATCCGGACGGAACCAACGCGTTCGTTTCCTGGCCCGGCGAAGCGTTTGAAAAAGGCGAGGACGGCGTTTACAGGATCACTGTTCCCGGCTGGATCAACAGCGTAATTGTGAATGCCAACGGCGGCACGGTTCAGACGACGGATCTTCGCGTAGAAGCGGGCAAGGATCTGTATGTGACTGTTATCAGCGCGCAAGAGGCGACCGTTGCCTATGAAGCGGCCGAATAAAGGGTGATTTTTCTTCGGGAGAGGGGGCAAACGCTTCTTCTCCCGATTTTGCATGTCAGGGGGATGAAAATGAAAAGAGTTTTATGTTTGCTGCTTGCGGTCATTACAATTGCATTATCCGGGTGTGCGGGCGGTAAAAAGGAAGAAAACGGCATAAAAACCGTGACCATATGGCATGACAAGGAAGAAGCGGTAATAGAAGTTCTTCAAAACGCGCTCAAAGGTCTGGAAAATGAGATCAAGGTTGTTTTCGAAAAGAAAACCGGGCTTACGGAAAGTTTGAAGCTGGTCGGGAACGATGCAAATGCTGCGCCGGATATGTATTTTTTTGCGCATGACAAGATCGGCGTGTATGCAGAGATGGGCATTCTTGCGCCTGTTACGGATATTCTGGGCGAAAAAGCGCTGGATGGATATGTGAATCTCGCAGCATCGGGCGCAATGTATAAGGGAAAAGCCTATCAGATGCCCCTGTATTTTGAGACGCTTCTTTTTATGTACAACAAAAAGTACATGAAACAGGAAGACATCCCGAAAACCACCGAACAGCTGTATGAGTACATGGTCAGAAAAACGAAATACGGCCATTACGGCTTTGTTGAACAGCATTCAACGCCCTATTACGCAGCGGGCTGGATTCACGGTTTCGGCGGAAGCCTGATCAGCACAGACGGGAAACCCATGCTGGATACGGAAAACGTCAAAAAGGCCGTTCAGTATCACAAAAAATTTGTCGAATTTATGCCGGGTGAAACGGAATATGCGATGGTCAATACGCTGTTTACCAGCGGGATGGCGCATGCGACGATTGCTGGACCGTGGTTTGTGCCGACGGTTCGCGCGTCCGGCATTGATGCAGGCATTGCGCCGATGCCTGTGGTCGATGAGACCGGGCTTGCCCTTGCGCCGTATTCAGGAATACAGGGATTTCATGTCATCAAAGCGCGCTTCAATAAGAATGCAGACGCAATCAAAACAGTTCTGAAAGCGCTTCAGAAGCCCGAAATCATGATTGCGCTCTCCAAAGCCAGCGGCTGCGCGCCCGCGATGGAAGTATGCTATGAAGATCCGTCGGTTCGGTCGGACGAACTCATCATGGCGATGCGTGAAACTGCGGAAAATGCCTATCCGATGCCGAATATTCCTGAAATGGATGTAATGTGGACGGTAGCAGGAAATCTGCTTACGGATGTAAACATGTCCGGAAAGGACATCGAAACAGCGGCAAAGGATGCGCAAAAGAAGGCCGAACAGCTGATTGAGGCAATGAGATGATGAAGATACCGACAAAATCCATGCGGGAAGCGCTCAAAAACTATCTTGTGAGCGCGCCGTCTTTGATCCTGATTGCGCTGATTGTAGTATTCCCGATTGCGTACACGGGGTATATTTCACTTACCAATATGAATACGTATCATTGGTTTGAGTTTGATGTAATCGGGTTTGACAATTATGTGCGCGCCCTTTCTGTGTTCGATTCGGGTTTTTTATCCGCGCTTTTCGGTACGGTTCTGTGGACGGCTGTAAACATGGCTTTACAGCTTGTGATTGCATTTGTGATTGCCAATCTTCTGAATGCAAAGCGTTTAAAACTTCGAAATGTCTATAAAACCATTCTCATGTTTCCGTGGGCAATGCCGGGTTATGTCAGCATTCTTCTTTGGAAAACGGGCATGTTCAATTCGGAATTCGGCCTTCTGACCAAGTGGATGCGCGATATAACGGGTATCACGGTTCGCTGGCTTTCGAGCGATTTAGGCGCGTTTCTCACATGTACGCTGGTCAATCTCTGGCTTGCATTGCCCTTTATGATCATGATTATGGACGGCGGCATGAAAAGCATCGACAAAAGCTATTACGAATCGGCTTACCTGGACGGCGCAGGCGCGGTCCGGCAGGCGGTTTCCATTACCGTTCCGTGCCTGAAACCCGTGATTGCTCCATCGGTTCTCATTACCGTGTTTACTACGTTCAAGCAATTTGACGTGGTGTATCTGATGACGCTGAGAGTCGGCGCGCAGACGGGCTCGCATTTTCATACCATCATCACCTATGCATATGAAAATGCGTTCATCACGAACAACTATGGATATTCGTCTGCGATTTCCGTTATGATTTTTGCACTGCTGATTGCGTTTTCTTTTGTAACAAGCGCAAGGCGGAAGGAGACGGCAGCATGAAGAAAAAGAAAATCGTGAAATCCTTTTTGTCGGGCGCAGCGCTGAATGCGTTTTTTCTCATCTGCTGTTTTCTTGCGCTTCTTCCGATTCTGTATGCGCTGTCGGTTTCTTTGGATGCGGAGGGCGGACTATTGTCCAGCAATTTCTCGTTCATTCCTAAGGCGTTTACGCTGAATCATTACAGGGCTGTTCTTTATGATGAACCGGTCATTGCATGGTTTTCAAATACAGTGCTCCTGACGGTGTCCACCGTACTTCTTTCAATGGCGGCGGCGGTGCCTGCTGCATATGTGTTTTCAAGAAAACGGTTTTTAGGAAGAATGCCGGTTCTTAAAACCCTGCTGCTGCTCTATTCGTTTCCGTCGGTGCTTTCGATGTTTGCAATCTACAGGCTCATGAGCACGCTGTCCTTAATCAATACGCATATCGGTCTTATCATCATTTATGCCGGCACGATGAGCGTATTTGCGCTTCTCAATATGAAGGGCTATTTTGATGCGATTCCCGTTGAAATCGAGGAGGCGGGGCGCATTGACGGCTGCAGTGACAGGATGCTGGTTACCAAAATCGTTATGCCGCTTTCAAAGCCGGCTTTGATTGTGACGGGTGTAATGATCGTGAATTTCGTCTGGAACGAATACATTTTCTCAGTCAATTTCCTGACGGGTACGGACAGAATGACGCTTGCGGCAGGGCTTTACTCGCTGCAGGCGACAGAAACCAGCGGTTCGTGGCCGGTTTTTGCGGCAGCGTCCATTCTGGTGAGTTTGCCTGTGCTTGTGATTTTCTTCATGTGCCAGAAAAACATGGTCTCCGGCCTCACGTCGGGAGGAGTGAAAGGATGACGGATATATGAACTATGCAGCCATTCTTCATATCCCTATGTCGGAATATGCTTTCGCCGTTGATGAAAATACGCTTGTTTTCCGTTTGCGGACGGCGAGGACAGACATAAAGGAATGCATATTTTTCTTCGGCGACCGCGCCTGCCGGAAGACGCCCGTGGATTATTTCTATCGCCCGATGAAAAGGGTGATGGGAGATGATATGTTTGATTTCTGGGAAATTACGCTGAAAACATCCATAAAGCGTATTTTGTACGGATTTTCCATCACGGATTTTTCGGGTGAAAGGACGCTTTATTACGGCGCACGGTTTAATCAGGAGATGGCCATTGACCGGTCGGAATATTTTCAGCTGCCGTTCAATCACAGAGCTGACCTGGCGGTTGTTCCCGATTGGATGATAGATGCATGCGTATACAATATTTTCCCGGACAGCTTTGCATCGGGAAAGGAATATATTTCCGGATTACCGACTGAGAAAATTTATAAGGGTGAAGCGGTTCGCGGGAAATTGGGCGGAACCATCCGCGGGATTACGGAAAATCTTGAATATATAAAAGATATGGGCTTCAGTGTCATCTACATGAACCCGATTTTTGCCGCAGGAGAATATCACAAATACGATCTCATCGACTATTACCATATTGATCCTGCATTCGGAACGGACGAAGAATTCGGGATCCTGGTGCGCAAAGCGCATGAGATGAATATGCGCGTCATGATTGACGGCGTTTTCAACCACTGCGGATGGAATTTCTTCGCGTTTAAAGACGTCGTGAAAATGGGGCGCGCTTCCAAGTACTGGGATTGGTTTTATGGGCTCAATGAACCTGTAACCGTTCCGGATAACATGGAAGATTATCCGAATTACGAATGCTT
>JAZSFI010000018.1:0-2773 GCA_045532135.1 Clostridia bacterium
CTACAATGCTCCCATTGGCGAAGGCGTAGAAAACGGCGGCCAGTTCAGCTGGATCGACATGGTTTCCATCTCCGCTACCTGTGAGCATCCCCGCGAGGCTTATGAAGCCCTCAAGTTCCTCACCTGGGGCAAAGAAGGCTGGCTGGCCCGCGCCGAGCTGTATCCCACCATCACCAATGAAGCCGGCGACAAGCTGTATCGCCTTGCCGGTTCTCTCCCCATGATCGAGGACGAAGAAGTTGCCGCTGCCATGGCTGACATCATGCCTGACCTCGGTTACTGGAACGACTGGGAAGGCTTCTTTAACGCCATCCAGAATCCCGTAACCTTCGGCGGACGCACCATCCCCGGCTTCAACACCTTCATCACCGATTTTTATCATAACTCTGACTTCGCCGGCTATGTTGGCATCGAAGCTGCCATCAACGCCAAGGCGGTTGATCCCTACGACTACACCGATACCCTCGACGAAGCCGGCCGCAAGTACTATGACGACGCGATGTCCGTATTCTTCAGCGTATACGGCCAGCCGTAATTTGCTTTAAAAAGTTTCAAAGCTTTTGAAGCGCGGGGGAGTGGGTAGAACCACTCTCCCGCATAGCAAATGAAGTATTTTTTTGATTATGAAAAATAAACCCAAGAGATTTCAGAGGTGAACAGTGTGCCGCATTTTTCGTCTTTAAGAGAAGGACTTCCGGTTTTTAAAGCGCTGAATTCCGAAGTGCGCGTTCAGATCATGGAGATGCTGTATAAAGAGGGTCCCATGCATATGACAAAAATCGCGGAACGCCTCAATATTACCGGCGGTGCATTGACTCCCCACATCAAAGCGCTCACCGATTGCGGCCTTGTGACCGTTGAAATGGCGGAAGGAAAACACGGCGTTCAGAAGCTGTGCTCTGCAGTAGATGAAACCATTGTCATCGAACCTACTCAGCAGAGACGAAACTTAAATATCTATGAAACCGAAATCGGAATCGGACAATACACTGCCTACAGCGTGTCGCCGACCTGCGGCATATGCACGCCCGATCACATCATCGGTCAGGTAGACGATCCACGGTCTTTAGCAAGCCCTGATCGAATCAACGGAGACATTCTCTGCTTCGGGCACGGTTATGTTGAATATATGCTTCCCTGTTTTCTGCGGGCAGATCAGGAGCCCGTTGAAATACAGATTTCCATGGAAATTTCCTCAGAAGCCCCGGGATGTTCGGACGACTGGCCGAGCGACGTCTATTTCCATATGAATGGAAAAGAACTGGGCTTTTGGACAAGCCCGGGCGACTTTGGACGCATTCAGGGCATATATAATCCCTCATGGTGGTTCAGAAACTGGAACCAGCATGGACTTTATAAACTTTTATCCATTAATCATCAGGGCACCTTTATGGACGGCGGCAAAATCAGCGATACGCGCTTAAAGGATCTGGATATTCAGGGAAGAAGCGCGCTGACCTTCAGAATCAGCGTACCTGAAACTGCAAAGAATGTCGGCGGTTTTACGGTTTTCGGCAGATCCTTTGGAAATTATCCTCAGGATATAAAAATGCGCATGCATTACAGGGACAGGGAAGAGTGAGCATGAGAAGAATCATCTCAACAGTTGTTTTGATCGTGTGCTTCTTTTCAGGTTTATCTGAAACGATGTATATTGATCCTAAGAACACGCTTAATGATATGAGCGATACGCTGTATGGATTGTTTTTTGAAGATATCAATTGCGCAGCCGACGGCGGACTGTATCCCGAGCTTGTTTTGAACCGCTCCTTTGAATATGAAAATCTTTTAAATGCCAAGCCTTATGATCATTATACCGGTTGGCGAATCATGACAGGTGCGAATTCCAAGGGAACATGGTCGCTTGAAAGTGAAACCCCGATTCATTCAAACAATGCGACGTATCTGAATGTAAATGTTGAATCGGGTTCAGTAAAGTGCATAAACCAGGGCTTTAACGGAACCGCAATGCGCGGAGATGTGAAAGTAATCAAAGATGAAAAGTATGATATTTCGCTTTATGCCAAAAATACATCATTTAAAGGTGAAATCACAATCGCAATCACAGACGCCGGCGGAAATCCGGTAAGCGAAGTACTTACTGTCGTTCCGGGAGAAAACTGGCAGAAGTACGAAAAAACTGTAATTGCCGAAAAGGACACAAACGGATTTTTGACGGTTACGCTGATCGGTCAGGGAAGCTGTCAGATTGATATGATTTCCGTAATGCCTTTTGACCGCTATGGAAAACAATGGCCGGGCGGAGGCGTGAGAAGCGATATATACGAGGCTTTAAAGGCGCTGAAACCTTCTTTTTTACGCTTTCCCGGTGGATGCGTGGCGGAAGGATCGTATGTAAGAGAGAATTTTTATAACTGGAAAGACACTGTAGGAAGCTTGGAAGAGCGAAAAGAAAATCCGAATACTTGGGGCGGCATGCAGACTTACGGCATCGGATTTTATGAATATTTCATGATGTGCGAGGACATGGGCGCACTGCCGGTTCCGGTTGTTCACGCGGGTGTTTTGTGTCAGGCGAGAGATATTCAGGATCCTCTTTTGTCTTTGGATGAAACCAAAGTCTATGCTGAAGACATTTTGGATCTGATTGAATTCGCGGTAGGCGGTGAAGACACAAAGTGGGGAAGTCTTCGCGTCCGGATGGGACACCCTGAGCCTTTTGATCTTCGATATATTGCAATCGGAAACGAAAACTGGGGCAATGCATATTTTACCCGTTACGCAATTCTTGAAAGAATCGTAAAAGAGAAAT
>JAZSFI010000240.1:0-1779 GCA_045532135.1 Clostridia bacterium
CAACGTTTCTTCACCGGCTGTTTTGTGTGCGGGAGAGAAAGAGGATGGAGGAACGGGTGCGCGTTCCTCCTTGGGCGAACTCCGTTCGTCCTTCGTCGGAGCCTCAAAATTCCTGATTTCGATCATGAATTTTAAGGACGCGCAGTTACTGGCCCGCCGCCCCGATCAGGCGCGATAAATCGCGCCCGCTCCCACTGAACAGAGAAGAAATTTTATGTTTTCGACTCGTTCGCTTCTTCTTGAGGGCGGCTTTTCAGGAGCCGACGAAGGGGTTATTTGTGCGGTAGCCAAGGAGTTAGGTTACGGCCTCCGGCGGCCCAAGGGATTCATCCCCATACATGGGAACTTAAGGGAAAAATAAAAAAGTACCATAATCAGACAAACTGTGATAGAGTAAGCTTGCACACAAAACACATCACAGGAGATCTGATTATGGACAAGCAGAATTATACCATAAAGAACATAACGGAACAAGAGATCAAGCGAGAATTCTCAAGAATTCGAAACACAATCATTCGAGCAATCAGGAATAACGCAATCATCCAAAGGAAACGAATCATCAAGGAAGCAGCCGTGTTGGTAGATGCAGCTTATCTGTACATCATCAGGAAGCTGTCCTACCAGCGATTATCGGATGAAATGGCTTGCAGATACGGAATCCGTATGTCTGATACGGCATGGAAGAAGCAATTGCGAAAAATCGCCGGTATCTTTCAGGATGTAGTTGCGCAGCATATGCAGAAATGCTTGACTGAATCTTCGTCAAAAACGCAGCAAACGCTGTTGAACTATCCGCAAGTCTATGCCGCAGATGCAACAGATGTTCCGCAAGAAGGCAGACAAAACATCGTCATGCGTATACATACTCAGCTATCGCTGAGCAACCACGCTGGAGTTCGCGTGAAAATTACGGATAACCACACCGCTGAAAACATCAGCCTTCTTCCCATCGAAGCACAGAGCCTGTATTTGGCTGATCGTGCCTATGGAAAGGCGAGACAACTGGCACATCTGATTGATAATCAGGCGGATTTTGTTATCCGAATTACACCTAATCGTTTGAAGGTATACGCAGACAAAGAATGCAGACAGCGAATTGATTTTTGTTCCTTACTCTCCGAATCAATCCCTTCCTTTTCATTCTCTGCTTTCTTCAGATCCGGCGGAAGTACTTATCCGATCCGAGTAGTCGGAGAAAAACTTCCGGAAGAAAAGCAGAATGATGCAGAGAGAAGAGTTCGCAAAAAGGCGGCCAAGAATAGAAGTACGCTGAGGACATCAACTATTTTGTTCTCAAAATGGCTAATTGTTGTGTCAACCGTTGCTGAGTCGGTCGCTGATCGGGAAATTCTTGCAACGTATCGCCAGCGTTGGCAGATAGAATTGCTTTTCAAACGCTGCAAGACACTTTTGGGTTTAAAAAAATGCCTGTTTCTACGTTTGAGTACAAAACTATCTTCCTTCAGCTTTGGTGCGCTATTGTTCTCACTATTTCCTCCATCCAGCTTGTCTGCTTTTCTTCCAAGAATATCTTAATTTCTGACTTCAATGCTTTCTCGCTCATTCGCGATGTTATTGCTTAAGTTCCCACCTATGGGCATGATAAGTCGGAGGCCAAGCGGTCTTAGGAAGACAATTAGGAAAACCAACTCCTTGGCTCACAGGACGACATGGCTACGACCGACTTGCTTTTCTTCCAAGAATATCTTAATTTCTGACTTCAATGCTTTCTCGCTCATTCGCGATGTTATTGCTTAAGTTCCCACCTATGGGCATGAT
>JAZSFI010000508.1:0-5519 GCA_045532135.1 Clostridia bacterium
GGCGATATGTTTGGAAACAGAGAAGGGCGGCTGCCCGATGCGTATGACCGTCAGTGGTATGAAGCGGATGTGAACTATGAGGGCGGCTATCGCGGGAGCGAGCGGATTCTTTTTTCAAATGACGGACTGATTTATGTTACCTACGATCATTATGAAACGTTCACGCTTCTGTTTGAGGGATGGTATGAAGATTTTCTGAATCTGTACCGCTATCCGCAGGATTCGTATACCAATTATCTGTACAGCGAGGATTACATCGAACCCTATATTGAACTGGACGTTTATTAAAGGAGCAGCCCATGGAGTTTTTAATTGACGGCAAGAAAATGACCGACAGGCAGGCGGCGCATGAAGAAATTGCGCGCGGCATGCAGTTTCCCGCCTATTACGGCGGAAATCTGGACGCGCTTTATGACATGCTTTCAACCTTTGAGGGAAAAGCGGTGATCCGAAACACGGCTGCGCTTTTGAACCTTTTGGGCAGCTACGGATTGAGCGTTTTAAAGACCTTTTTTGACGCGGCGGAGAAAAACAGCCGGTTTACCTTTATTCTGCAATAGGAGAAAACATATGCTGACACTTGAAAGAGCAAAGGAATTATTGGCGAAAACAACTACGCAGGAGCATCTTTTCCTGCATGCGAAAAATGTTATGGCGGCAATGGGCGGTCTTGCAAAGCATTTCGGAGAAGACGTCGCCCACTGGCAGGCAATCGGGTATCTGCACGATTATGACTACGAACAGCATCCCGATGAACATCTGCAGCATACCTGCGAACCGCTCAGGCAGGCGGGGCTTGACGAAACGGAAATCCGCGCAATTCTTGCCCACGGCTACGAAATCATCAACGACGTTGAACCCGAGACCAACCTTGAAAAATCCCTCTTTGCCGTGGATGAGCTGACCGGCATTATTCAGGCTGCGGCCAGAATGCGCCCGGCGGGCATTACAGACATGGAAATCTCATCCTTTATGAAAAAGTTCAAGGACAAGAAATTTGCCGCCAAGTGCGACAGGGAACTGATCAAAAAGGGCTGTCAGATGCTGAATATGGAAGTAAAGGACGTGGCTGAAATCTGTATTGAAGCCATGAAGGAATTTGCCGGCGAATTGCAGCTCGGCGCAAAAGCGTGAGAAACAAAACGATCTGCGTGATGATAAACCGTCCCCTGCGGGAAAGCGCGGCTTTCCTTCGCAGGGGACGGGTTTTTTCGCTTTGTGGTTATGCTTTTTTGACCTTGGGACCCTGGGGCGTGTCTTCGATCACATAGCCTTTTTCAAGAATCTCGGCGCGCAGGCGGTCGGCCTCCTGGAAATTCTTGGCTTTCTTGGCCGCAGTTCTGGCTTCCGCCAAGGCTTTGATTTCTTCGTTTTCCCCGCAGCCTTCGAAGATGACGGAAACGGTGTTGGCCTGAGATACCTGCTTTTTGAGTTCCTCGCGCTTGAGAGCGGCTTTTTTGATCAGGTCAAGCCCGAGCACGGTGTCAAAGGAGGCGAGCGCAGCCAGCTTGGTGTTGTCGGTGGTCTTGTACTTGAGAACGTCGTAAATGGCGGTAACGGCTAAAGAGGTGTTCAGATCGTTATCCAGCGCGGCTTTGAATTTTTCGGTCAGAGCGGTAAGCGCCGCTTCTTCGATTTCGCCTTCCTCTTTGAGGGACGCGATTTTATTGATGAGCTTCGTATAGGCGCCCTGCGCGTTGTCGAGGTTCTCCCAGGAGAAGACGAGATTGCGTCTGTAGTGGCTCTGCAGGCAGAAAAGGCGGTAGGCCAGGGGATCGTAGCCCTTTTCCTCAAGGAGAGAAACGGTCAAAAATTCGCCCTTGGATTTGCTCATCTTGCCGCCCTGCGTGTTCAGGTGGGATACGTGCATCCAGTAATTGCACCATTTATGACCAAGGTAGGCTTCACTCTGCGCAATTTCATTGGTGTGGTGGGGGAAGGCGTTGTCCACGCCGCCGCAGTGGATGTCAAGGTCTTCGCCCAGATGCTTCATGGAAATTCCCGAGCACTCGATGTGCCAGCCCGGATAGCCTACGCCCCACGGGGAATCCCATTTGAGCGCCTGATCTTCAAACTTCGATTTGGTGAACCAAAGCACGAAATCGTTCTTGTTTTTCTTGTTGGTATCCTCTTCAACGCCCTCTCTGACGCCGACTTCGAGGTCTTCCTCTTTGAATTCGTTGAAGATGTAGTACTTGTCAAGCTTCGAGGTATCGAAATATACGTTTCCGCCCGCGATGTAGCCGTAGCCCTTTTCGATGAGCGTTTCGATGATATGGATATAGTTGTCAATCAGGTTGGTCGCGGGCTCAACCACGTCCGGGCGCTTGATGTTCAGTTTTTCGCAGTCGGAGAAGAACGCGTCTGTGTAGAACTGGGCGATCTCCATAACCGTCTTGTTTTCACGGCGCGCGCCCTTGAGCATCTTGTCTTCGCCTTCGTCGGCGTCTGAGGTCAAGTGACCTACGTCGGTGATGTTCATAACGCGCTTTACATTGTAGCCGATGTAGCGCAGATATTTTTCAAGGATGTCCTCCATCAGGTAAGACCGTAGGTTTCCGATGTGCGCGAAGTGATAGACCGTAGGTCCGCAGGTGTACATCTTTACGATGTCCGGGTGATTGGGCACAAAGTCTTCCCTGTTTCGGGTGGCGGTGTTGTAAAGCTTCATTTTCATTTCCTCCCGGAATTCATAATCAAACAAAAAGGCCGCGCCCCAATACAGAGGCGTGGCCGCGGTTCCACTCTGTTTAAGGCAGGACAAGCCGCCTTATCTCAAACGCTGTAACGGAGCGCGACCGTCGAAGGATACTGAAAAATTTGTTCCCCTTCGCGGCTCCCGGGTGCAGACGGGCGACTTCACGCGCAAAACCGCTTCCAGCCCAAGGCGGTTTCTCTCTGGGTGCGTTTTATAAGCCGCGTAAATCCCGTTCAAAGCCTTTATATGTAGATTTTAAGCCCTTGCTCATATTCGGTCAAGGGCTTTAAAGTTAATTTGCTTATCGAACCATCGCCTTGGCGATCTTTGCGCCCAGACGGGCATTGTTGAGCACGAGCTGGATGTTGCTTTCAAGGCTCTTGCCGCCGGTCAGTTTCTGGATGTGGTCGAGAAGATAGGGCGTGGTTTCCTTGCCCTTGATGCCGAGGGCTTTCGCGTCTTCGACGGCTTTTTCGATGGTCGCATTGATTTCATCGGGATCCATGGCGTACTCGTGGGGAATGGGGTTGGTTACCAGCATGCCGCCCTTCATGCCAAGGGCCATCTTCACATTGAAGGAATCTGCGATTTCTTCGGGGGTATCGAGGCGATAGTCAACCTTGAGACCGCTTTTGTCGGTGTAGAAGGCGGGCAACTCTTCGGTTTTGTAGCCGATGACCGGAACGCCCTTGGTCTCGAGGTATTCAAGGGTGAGATTGGGATCAAGAATGGATTTGCAGCCTGCGCAGACGACCATAACGTCGGTCATGGCGAGCTCTTCAAGGTCGGCGGAAATGTCCATGGTGACTTCCGCGCCTCTGTGAACGCCGCCCACGCCGCCGGTGGCAAAGACCTTGATGCCGGCGAGGCTCGCGCCGATCATGGTGGTGGCGACGGTGGTTGCACCGTCCATGCCTCGGGCCAGAAGCACAGGAAGGTCGCGTCTGCTGGCTTTGGTTACGGAAAGACCGGCCTTACCCAGATGCTCGATATCTTCCTTGGATGCGCCGACAACGATTTTTCCGCCGATTAAGCAGATGGTCGCGGGAATTGCGCCTTCTTCACGAACAGCCCGTTCGACCAAAAGCGCGGTTTCGACGTTCTTGGGATAGGGCATGCCGTGGGAGATGATGGTGCTTTCAAGCGCTACGACGGGTTTTCCGGTTGCGAGGGCTTCCCTGACTTCGTCGGATACGCGAAGATACTTTTCGAGCATGGTGTGTAATTCCTTTCTGATTTATGATCGTTATGCAGGTTTATTCGTATTTTTTCAATGGATAAATGTAATCGCAAACGGTTTGCCACCGGCCGAATTTATAGCCGACGTTTTGAAACTCGCTCACTTTCCGAAATCCTAAGGAAAGAAACATTTTTTCGCTTCTTTCGTTCGGGCTTGTGATGTCGGCAACGGCGGTATAGCGGCGGGGATCTTTTTTAAGTTCGTCAAGAAGGGAAAGGATGATTGCCCGTCCGCGGCCTTTTCCAAGAAACGTATGGTCCGTGTACACGGTCAATTCCACCGTCGGGTCGTATGCTGCCTTCTGTTTGTAGGCGTGCGCGTAGGCAAAAGCGGTGACGTTTCCTTCTTCTTCGATGACGAGATAAGGGTAATCTTTTTGAATTTCCGCTATTTTTTCTTTGATTTCCTCCTCGGCAGGAGGCACGGTATCAAAGGTGATGGCGGTGTTTAAAACGTAGTAGCGGTAGATTTCTGAAATTTCGCGTGCGTCGGATGTTTGCGCCGGGCGAATCAGATAATTCATCTTAGGCTTCTCCGGCTTCCTGCTTGGCCTTGTAGTCGGCGATGGCCGCGTGCAGCGCTTCTTCGGCGAGCACGGAGCAGTGCAGCTTTACCGGGGGCAGGCCGCCCAGAGACTCGGTGACCATCTGATTGGTGATTTGCAGGGCCTCGTCGATGGTTTTGCCCATGACCATTTCGGTCGCGCGG
Source organism: Clostridia bacterium (assembly GCA_045532135.1). GTDB lineage: Bacteria > Bacillota > Clostridia > Christensenellales > Aristaeellaceae > SFHK01. Next base: position 4,647 of record JAZSFI010000508.1, read on the forward strand.
GAAGAGGTGGCGATGGCCGCGCCGCAGCCGTAGGTCTTGAATTTCACGTCTACGATCACGTCGTTTTCAACCTTGATGAAGATTTTCATGATGTCGCCGCACTTGGCGTTGCCGACCGTGCCTACGCCGCTGGCATCTTCCATTTCGCCTACATTACGGGGATTCATGAAGTGGTCCATTACCTGCTCAGTATACATATTCAAAATCCTTCTTTCTGTTTGTTTCGGATGTTTCAGCCGTTATACAGGGGAGACATGGCTCTTAAACGCTTTACGATTTCCACCAGCTGCTCTACGACATAGTCGACTTCTTCCATGGTGTTTTCTTCGCTCAGGGAAAGTCTCAAAGAGCCGTGGGCGATTTCGTGGGGAAGGCCGATGGCCAGAAGCACGTGGCTCGGATCGAGGGAGCCGGAAGTGCAGGCGGAGCCGGAGGAGGCAGCGATGCCCTTTAAGTCGAGGCTTAAAAGCAGCGCTTCGCCTTCGATGTAACTGATGGAAACATTCACGTTTCCGGGAAGGCGCTTTTCTCTGTGACCGTTTAAGCGGGTTTCGGGGATTGCAGCAAGAATTTTGTCGATCAAAGCGTCGCGCATTTCGGTCAGCTTTGCATTGTGGGCTTCGATGTTTTCATTGGCAAGGGTGATGGCCTTTCCGAGCGCGACGATGGAGGCGAGGTTTTCGGTGCCTGCGCGCTGCGTGCGCTCCTGCGCGCCGCCCGCGATCAGGGGACGGATGCGAAGGCCGTTTTTGATGTAGAGAACGCCGACGCCCTTGGGCGCGTGGAACTTATGGCCGGAAAGGGAGAGCATATCAATGCCCATTTCCTTTACGCTGAAGCGGATGCTTCCGATGGCCTGAACCGCGTCGGTGT
>JAZSFI010000190.1:0-3992 GCA_045532135.1 Clostridia bacterium
TCACCGACCTGCTTAAAAAGGGAGACGTTCTGCACCTCGCGTTCGGTTCAGGCATGACCCCTTCCGTCATCAATGCCAGAAACGCCGCTGAGAAAATGAAATCGGAGTTCCCGGACAGAAAGCTCATCGTCATCGACTCGCTTTGTTCTTCCAGCGGCTACGGTTTATTTGTCGATGAGGCTGCAAATCTCAGAGACGGCGGCGCGTCAATGGATGAAATCGCATCTTGGGCGCTTTCAAAAAACGAATACATGCACCATTCCTTCTTCTCCACGGATTTTACCATGTTCAAGCGCAGCGGACGTGTTTCCGGCGCAACGGCGGCTTTCGGCGCCCTCTTGGGCATTTGCCCGCTTATGCATCTGAATCTGGCCGGAAAGATCGTTGCTTACGGAAAGGTGCGCGGCAAGAAAGCAGCCGTCAAAGCAGTCGTCAAGGAAATGGCCGAGCGCGCTGAAAACGGATATGGTTATTCCGGAAAATGCATCATTGCCAATTCCCATTGCCCCGAGGAAGCGGAATTGACAAAAGCCGCCATCGAAGAATCCTTCCCGAACGCAAAAATCACAACCTCTGAAATCGGAACCATCATTGCCTCACACTGCGGAAGAGGCACCGTCGCCGTATTTTTCTGGGGCGATAAGCGATCTGAATAAAAAAGCACAACCATTTTTCGTCCGTTCGCCGATTGACGCGCGGACGATTTTTCTATATAATACAGATAAGTACGCTTTAAGAAGCGATAAAAAGAAAGGATGTGCATTTGTGTGAAAGTTTTTGAGGTGAATGAAGCTTAACCGAATACGGGCGTGAATCATATTTCGGGGAAACCGTCCCCTTTGTTTTTGCGCCATAAAAGCATCCTTTTGTGTAATCTATTGGTGTGCAAGAGAAACGGCGTATTTAGCGCCGGCTTTGCCGCGGAAAATAGCTCCACAGTAAAAAGGGGCTTGTTTTCCGCGGTATTTTTATGCCCGTTTTCGGTTTGATATAAGGAGCGTGATGTTTTATGAAAAAGAATTCCGCAGCCCCGAAAAATCAAACAAACTACGGAGGAAACAGCATTGACAATTGAATCCTACGGCTTTGACAAAGCCCTTCTCCCCGAAAATTCATCCTTTACCCCCGCCCGCATCACCGCCGTTCACAAAGAGCGGTTCGAAATCGTATCCGATCTTGGCGAAGGCTTTGCGCGCGTAAAGACCAAAAACTATCTGATGGACGGCGAGCCTTTTCCGACGGTCGGCGATTTTGTATTGATCGAGCCAAATCCAATCGGCGACAGTATCATTGTAAAAACGCTTCCCCGCCGCACGTTTTTCTCCCGCAGAGATCCCGACCCGAAAAAGGGCGAGCAGGCGGTAAGCGCAAATTTTGACTACGTATTCATCATGCAGTCGCTGAATGCCGATTTCAATGAGCGCAGGCTTGAAAGATATCTCGCGCTTTCCAGAAAATCCGGCGCAGAAATCGTGGTTATTCTGACAAAAGCCGATCTCGTCGAGGATACAGCCAATTATTACATGCGCGTGTCCCGCCTTGCGCCGGACGCCTATTGCCACGCCGTGAGCGCAAAAACAGGAGAAGGCGTCAAACGTCTTTATTCCTATCTCTCCCCAGGGAAAACCACCGTTTTTTTAGGCTCCTCCGGCGTTGGTAAATCAAGCCTTGTCAATGCGCTTTTCGGCCGCGAAGTCATGGACACAAACGCCATCCGGGAAGACGATGACAAGGGACGGCATACAACCACCTGCCGAAAGCTTTTAATGCTTGATAACGGCGCAATGATCATCGACACGCCCGGCATGCGCGAATTGGGCATGTGGGTTCTGGAAGATGAGCTGACATTGGTTTTCCCGGATGTGGAAGCCGTGATCGGAAAATGCCGTTTCAGAAACTGCCGCCACGATACCGAGCCCGGCTGCGCCATCCGTGAAGCGCTTGCAAACGGCGCTCTTTCGCTGAAGCGCTGGCAGAATTATCAGGCATTGGAAAGCGAAAGCAGCGCCACCGAAACCAAAGCCGAAATGCTTGAAAAAAAGCATCAGCGCGCAAAGGATATCAGTAAATTTTCAAAGGTCATGAAAAAACAAGGCAAAATCCGTTTCTGACGCAAATCAAAACAGGGCTTTCCCAAACAAGCCCCCAACGATTTTGCGCGGACGATCGATGATCGTCCGCGCCTTCTTTTTTTCATTTCTCAGCGAGTTTCCATCCATACTGAAGCGTTCCTTTTATCCGAACGCCTTTCTGAATTTCTCGCAGTAATACTGAACGTTTTCCCATTTCGCGTCCGGCGCAATTCTGTGGTCGGGACATGGAATGTAACCGCCCAGATCCACAAGGGGCTTTAAGCGCTCAATCTCCTTGTCCACCGCCCGATAGTCCTCGGCAAACACGCGCTTGTCCATGCCGCCTACGCCGCGAAGTTCGCGCCCGTACTGACTGCGCCACTTGTCAAAGGACGCATTCCACGTGCCAACTTCGATCGGAAACATGGTATTTACGCCGTTTTCCAACCAGATTGGAACCAATTTGTCGATCAATCCGTCACAGTCTACAGACACAATATCTACGCCATGTTTTTTTAATAACTCGGTAATCTTTTTGTACCATGGTCCTACATATTCTGCAAACACTGAAGGCCTCACAAGCGGACCGGACTTAAAGCAGATATCCTCCCAGAAATGGGCATAATCGAAAGTAAGGCCGAGACTTAAAACCTTTTCAGCTACCTTGTAATTCAACTCACCCACGGTATTGATGATTTCTATATACAAATCCTCATCATCCGCCTGAAGATAGGCCAGCTCCTCAACGCCCAGCATATTGCGGATGTTTCCATAGAGGCTTCCGATGTGAATGTACTGCGGTCGCCCTGTTTTTGCGTTCTCCTCATAGGCTTTTTTTATGCCCTCTGCATCCACGCGCGCATCGGAATAGGTAAGCTTTGGCAGATACAATTCTTCCCACGCTTTTCTTCCCGTGAGCGATGTCCCGCCGTGTGCGGGAATCGAAACCACGCCGGGCTTTACTTTTTCGATCAATCCCTCGTAATTTCTGCGGACAATCGTGCCATCCGGCTCCGTTTTTAAAATCTGCGTCTCAAATCCGGGCATCAGATGGCTGTTTCCGCCCACGCCGCCGTTCCAGTTGAAGTCGAATCCGAGCCTCTTCATGACAGCCTGATCAAAAGCATTGTTGTCGGAATAATACTTCGCCTCATCCTGCGACACATGCCCTTGCGCATGCCACTTTTCGAGCGTCTCCTGCCAATAGCCGAACGCAACAACCGGCATGCGGTCGTACTTTTCATAGTGCATAATCGCGTTTACGCGCTGTCTGTTGTCCATGATCCCTTCCCCCTTTTATCATCATTATACCAAATCACGCATTCACTGCATAGCCGCACAAACATTACAATAAACCGTCAATAAACACATTTTTATCAATAAGGTGTTGCAATCGTATTCATTTTCTTGTATAATGAATGCGACTATGTATAAATTTCCGCAATAATTTCGCAACATTTATTGTCTGTAAGGAGAAAGCAAATGAATATCCCGAAACTATTCAAGCGCATTTTGACCTTATCCCTGATCCTGTCCGTTCTGATCACATCATGCCCCATTCAGGTTCTCGCCGCGTCATTTCTTGCCGAGGTTACCTCAAGCAAAATGGCTGTTCGCGAGGGCAGAACCTCGGATACAACGCTTCTGGGCTATCTTGACAAGGGCACGGTCGTCACCGTTATCGATTACGCGGACGGAATCGCATACATAGAGTATAAAGGCAATAAAGGCTATGCCCGCGTTTCCGATATGAAAAAGGTGACTTCTTCCGAGGAAGAGCCCGACCACGGTCTCGCCACTGTCATCGAGAAGGAAATTACCGTTTATGAAAAAGCGTCCGTCAATTCCGAAGAACTCGGAACGCTCAAAAAGAACGCCACCATTCTGGTTCTCGAAGTGGACAAAAACCGCTGGGCAAAG
>JAZSFI010000163.1:0-2985 GCA_045532135.1 Clostridia bacterium
CTTTTCTTTTATAAAAAACGTATACGGACAGGAGATATAATGATGAACGCAAAGGCAGTCGCGTTTTTCAGCGGTTTTCCCGAAAGACGGTTTACGGATGAAATCGCGAAAGAATTAAGAGAGATTTTGGCCGACCGCAAAAGTCTTGTATTCATAAGCGCCTGGCCGGATCGATATAAACAAAATGACGAAGACAGCGAAGGCATGCACAATATGTTTTCCATAGAAAATATGCCGTTTTCATCATTTTCTGTAATTGACGAAAGAACGGAATCTGATTCCGCACAAAGGCAAATTGAGACTGCCTCCTGTCTGTTTCTTATGGGCGGAAACGCGACCATGCAGATGGATCTTATCAAAAGAAAAGGATTATTTGATAAAATCAAAGCCTTTAAAGGCGTCATACTTGGCGTCAGCGCGGGCTCCATGAATATGGGAAATCCGGTTGTAGATATTTATGAATCATTGGTACCGTATGAAGGATTTGCCTTTGCGCGTATTACGATTAAGGCTCATTATCCAATCGGTGATCCTAATCTTATGCAATCAACCAACAGGGTTTCAATGGAAATGCCAGTAACGCTTATGAAAGATGAAAGTGCGATATTCATAATCGATGATCAGATAAAGATAGTTGGCGAGATCTATAGGTTGAATAGGGGAGAGATTACGCCTTTCAAAGCGGATGATTTGATACAAGAATAAAGCAAAACAAAGGCAACAGGGAACAGTTTTATGCTGTTCCCTGTTGCTTATTTATCAAAGGAATAAAATCTTATTCAGCTTCTTCGATCTCGGCTTCGGGAGCGTTCTTCTTTACGCTTTCGATGCCGTTTTTGCAGCTTGCCAGCGCCTTATAGCCTTCGGAGGAAGCGATGATCTGGCCGTTTCTGGCGCGCAGGCGGAAGCGGAATTCGCCGTTTTTGCTTTCGTAGATTTCGAACTTGGGATTTAAGCACTTCTCATAGTTTTCCTGCGTCTGATCTTCAACGCCGGCAACGGGCGCGTTGACCTTTACGGATTTGATGCCGTTTAAGCAGGAAGGCTTCGCCTTGTAGACTTCGGAAACGCAGATGGTCTCGCCGTTGGAGGCAGCGAGGTGGAAGTTAAAGCCGGTAGCAGTCTTTTTCAAAAGAAATTTTCCCATGGTTAGTCCTCCTTAGAATTTGTCAAAATTGTATGAGCGTTTATGATTTAAATATATGATAACACGAAAAATACGGTTTTGCAACTATCCGTAACGGGTAAACAACAAAAAATCAATCCAATTCATAGAAAAATACTTGAATTGATGATGGTTGATATGATACAATATCACAGGTGATATATGCATACCTTTAGAGGAAAGAAGAAAGTCGATAGGGCGATGAGCGGTATTGGCTTTCGATGTCTGCATTCAGGATGTAGAATCATTATGTGTAACGCATAAAATGACGAGAATTGACGCTCGCATTTGTGCTTGTGCAAAGATTATCTTAGGGAGGTTTCGTCTATGCCTGACATTCGTGAGAAGTATGCGGAGCTCGATAAAGTGATCGCCGCAAACAAAGGGCAGGAAGGCGCCGTCATGAGAACGCTGCAGTCTGCCCAGGACATCTTCGGTCATGTACCGAAGGACGTTCAGGTACGCATTGCCGAAGGCCTCGGCTCCACGCTGAGTGAAGTTTACGGCGTTGCTACCTTCTATTCCCAGTTTGCGCTTGAACCGCGCGGCGAGTACATCATCGGCGTTTGCCTTGGAACCGCTTGCTACGTAAAGGGCGCTCAGGCCGTTCTGGATCGCGTTAGCAAGGAGCTGAACACTCCTGTCGGAAAGACCAGCCCTGATGGACTTTTCACCATCAAGGACACCCGCTGCTTGGGCGCTTGCGGTCTTGCTCCTGTAATGATGATTAACGACGATGTATACGGCGCACTCGTTCCGGAAAAGATCCCGGGCATCCTTGCGAAGTATCGCCAGGCGTAATGAACGAGTTATCCCTGTATATACTGGATCTTGCGCAGAATTCGGTTGCTGCAAAGGCAACGCGCATACGCATTTCGATTGAAATCGACGTGGACGAGGATTTGATCCGAGTCGTCATAGAGGACAATGGCTGCGGCATGGACGAGGCGCTTTTAAAGCGCGTTGTAAGCCCCTTTACCACCACGCGTAAAACGCGCAAAGTGGGATTGGGCATTCCTATGATCAAACAGCTTTGCGAAATGTGTGAAGGTGAATTCGATATAAAAAGCAAGGTAGGGGAAGGCACAATTCTTACCCTCGCCTTCAAACGGTCTCATGTCGATTTGCCGCCGATGGGCGACATTGAAGAAAGTATTCTTTCTTTGATTAACGGTACGCCCGAAGGAATCGAATTCGAGTTTTCTTACCGCTACGGGGAAAATACGTTTGAATTTACAACGCTTGAAGTGCGTCAGGTGCTTCAGGGCGTTCCGCTGAATATGCCCGATGTCCTTCTTTGGATCAAAAGCTATCTTGAAGAAGGTATCCGGGAAGTTACCAGCACGACTACCAATTAATACGCGGAGGTGTATTCATCCATGAAGTCTATCGCTGATCTGGAGAAAATCCGTAATAAGACGCTGAGCCAGGTTAACCTTCGCCGCGAAAGCGACGGAACCCGCATCGTTGTCGGCATGGCCACCTGCGGTATTGCTGCCGGCGCCCGTCCCGTAATGCTCAAGTTCCTGGAAGAAGTTCAGAAGCGCAATCTTCAGAACGTTACCGTCTCTCAGACTGGCTGCATCGGCATGTGCCGTCTGGAGCCCATGCTGGACGTGATCATGCCCGGCAAGGAAAAGGTTACCTATGTGAAGGTCAATCCTGATATGGTCAGCCGCATTGTTGCTGAGCACATTGTCAACGGCCGTCCTGTTCAGGAGTATACCATCGGCGCTGCTGAAGGCAAATAAGACTGCTAAGGAGGAACAAACATGGATCTTTTTCGTGCACATGTACTTGTCTGCGGCGGTACTGGTTGT
>JAZSFI010000406.1:0-2651 GCA_045532135.1 Clostridia bacterium
CAACTCCTTGGCCCACAGAACGACATGGCTACGATCCGACTTGGTGTAGAAGGAGCAGCCGCCGTTTGCCGCCGCAGTCGCAGCAGCCGCGCTCGCCGTCTGCTGCGATGCATTCTGCTGGCATGCGCCGCTTCTCGGGAAAATCGGAAGAGCGAAGAACTCATCGCACACGCTCTCTGCAAATTCCTCGCACGGCGGGATTTCGCAGAAGCCGTAGGAGGGAATCATGACCTCGACTTCAGCCAGGATTTTAAGCACAACCGTTACGCAGACCGTAATTTCGAAGCGGCAGTTTCCGATGTATCTTCCGCTTACGCAGATGGCGCTCACCATGCTTTCAAGCGTAAAAGGCACGATGGATTCCTCGGGAATGGCCAAAAGAACATCCTTTGAAACCGTGATTGTGGACTGGCCCATCCATTCCTGACATCTCTGATCGATAAACAATACGTCAATCGGAATGGAAACGTCGGCCTTCACGCGGGCAAACTGCGGACGGTCGCACAGCCGGTCAACAGAAAGATTGGAAATCTGGCCCTCAATTTGAGAGGAGCGGCAGGACTCAAACGTCCACGTTCCGCAGGGCTGGGGAATGCAGGATGCGTTTTCCGCATTTTCAAGTGCGTCCTGATACGTAATCTCACCGCAGGTACCGCATTTGCAGGAGCAGGCGTTGCCCGTGCATTCGCATCTGCAGGAGCGGTTTATGTCCTGTTGCCCGCAACCGGTATTCGTGAGTACCGGAACAATGTTGGAAAGGGTTACTTCCCGATTGTCCAGCTGCTCCTGCTGAAGGCACGAGTCATATACGTTTTTCACCTGAACGCAGATGCGCTCACAGATTCCGTCCCACGCATTTCCGCTGATTACGCCGGGACTCGCATCGGCATTTGCGTTTTTGTACGAGTAGAAAGACATGCGCATACCTCCCTGATTCGTTTGGTTCGGGGCGGCGTTTTCGCCCACATGGCATCATATGAGCCGGGCGAAAAATGGTGCGAATGCAAAATAAGTATCTTTCGGACAGCAAAATGCAAAAAGATACCGAAGTCTTGAAACTCGAACTTAAATTATTCTTTTCCGTGTCATAGTTTTATATTTTTCTTCATAAAAACGTAAAGCAAAAACTGGAAATAACATGGAACCTGTGATACAATAATTGTATCAAATATATATAGAAACTCGCAGGAGGTTTTTCTGATGAAACGCAAAATTTCCATCATCTTGGCGCTCGTATTGCTTCTTTCCCTTTCGCTTCCCATGATGGCGGGCGCAGAAAACGTATCTCTCGCCTATAAAAACGGATCTCTGCATCTTCGCAAAGGTCCCGGCACCAATTACGGCACGAACGGCTATGTAAGAGACGGCGACTATATCGACGTTCTTTCCAAGGGCAGCGTATGGAGCAAGGTTATGACCTCCTCCGGCCGCATCGGCTACATCAAGAATCTCTACATCAGCGGCAACGGCCATAATTACGCAGACGGCACCAACTATTACGGCGGCAGCTACACCGGCTACGTCGTGACCAAGTATTCCGGCAGCACCGTCAACCTCAGGTCCGGCGCTTCCACCTCCACCGCCTCCATCGGCAAATTAAGATCCGGCACCAAGGTGAAGGTTCTGGGCGAAAACGGTTCATGGTATCTGGTTGAAACCGCATCCGGCACGCAGGGCTACATGAGCAAGACCTACATCAAGAGCTCTGCCGGCGAAACCGTCGCCCAGTACGCCGCCGTTACCGGCAGCGTCGTAAACGTTCGCGCAGGCGCCGGCACTCAGTACGCCATCAAGACCGCCCTCACCCGCGGCACCACCGTGAAGGTTCTTGAAAAGACCACGGCCAAATGGTGGAAGATTCAGTGGAACAGCTATGTGGGCTATATGTCCGCAAACTATCTGAAAATAAAGTAAGAAAATCGTTTCGCCGCCGGATGCAGCTGCATCCGGCGGTATTTTGTATTCATTTTACGCTGCATATCTTGACGCATCCACCTTTGGGGTATACAATAGAAGCAATGTGTGCTCATATTGATATCAGGAGGAATCCGCACAATGAATGAAAAGCTTTCTGCCGCAAAAGCGTTTTTAAAGCGCGTTTGGGATAAGGTTGTTTATTTTCTGAAACTCGCATGGGCTTTTATCGTAAAAACGTATAAGCTGGTCGCCCCGAAGGTGATTTCCGGTGCAAAATTCGTTTTTGACAAGACCGTTTCATTCTTCAAAACCGTCGTCAAGGATAAGCAGAAGCTGATTCTGGCCATCATCTTAACCGTTGCAATCCTCTTCAGCTGTATCGCTGTTGTCCGCGCGGTCAAGGGCATTGCAAGCGGAATCGCAGGCATCTTCGCAAGCGACAAAGCGGATGATGAGGAAAACGCCAAGGATGAAGAAAAGCAAACCGCCGAAACAAATTCGGCCGCCGCTGAAAACGCCTGCGAGCATTGCATAAACGGCGTCTGCATCCACTGCGAAAACGGTTTCATCGACTGTCCCGACTGCGAAAAGGGCGTATGCATAAAGTGCAACGGCACGGGAGAAAACACCAGCAAATTTGCAGGCCTTTTCCTCGACAACTGCACCGCCTGCAAAGGCACCAAAGTATGCAGCGACTGCAATGAAGATTACATGATCGACTGCAAATACTGCGA
>JAZSFI010000528.1:0-10475 GCA_045532135.1 Clostridia bacterium
CGTTGAACGCACCAATGACGTTCACATTCATAATGCGAAGAAAGTCCGCCTGCGGCATTTCGATGAGGGAGTTAAGCATATAAACGCCCGCGAAATGCAGACAGACATCCAGGCGGTCGGTTATGGATGAGATGACGGAAAAGGCGTTTTCAACGCTTTTCTGATCGGTAATGTCGGTCTCGATGCCGATTACATTTTCATAGCTCTCGCCGCATGCAATGTCCAGCGCGAACACTGTATAGTTTTCCTCTGAGAGGCGCTTAACAGCGCTTTTTCCCATGCCGCCGAATGCGCCCGTTACAAGTGCGTATTTCATGAATGCCTCCATAGATCAATGCATACTGTATGAATTATAGCATTTTTATCCTGATGATAACAAGAGCCGGGCGAAAGAAAAACCCGCCTCCCTCATTTGAGGGAAGCGGCATTTTTTACTGCGTTTGCAGTTTTAAGCGGTTTTGATTGTTCCGCGTGGTCTACGCTCGCCATGTACTTGATGAGCTCGACAACCTTGTTGGAATAGCCCCACTCGTATAATCTATGTAGTATGAATAAATGTAGGGTCTGCTGGAAGTAATCTGTCGTAAATTTCACAGATTTTCCGGCAGCTGTCACAACAGGCAAAGCGATAAACAAGTGAACCAAAACGAAATTACACAAGCGCGTGATTAACTGTCCAATCAAAAAAACCAGTCGTCTCCGCTTTTAAGGGCGATGCCCAAATGGAGGAGAGGACTGGTTGTTTGCGTATTGCGGCTGCATGCGCGTTTTCAGACGATCAGAACTCGCGAAGAAGCAATTCTCCGTCTTCACCGCTGATTTCCACAAAGGCAAAGTGATAGGCTCCAGAAGGATCCTGATAGCCTACTGCGAGATTCGGGATTGTTCCGTAGATCGGCGCATGGATGAGCAGGGGCGTCTTGGAATCCAATTGATACTGGATGTTTTCAAGAAACGCGCTGTATGTCACGATGCCTGCCTGATCGTCCATGGAAAGCATTTCCAAAAGGAACAGATGCACATTATTGACGCAGGAATCGGTGTACAACACAAAGGAAGTCTTGGGATCATATGTATCCTGAGTGTATAAAGTGTATTCTCCCTCTGTCAGGGGAAAATCCTCCAGGGCTGCGATCTTGAGCGCAGGGTTTTCCTGCGCCGCAGCGGGATCAAACCACGATTCATGCAAAATGATCGATTGCGGATAATGGAAAAGATCCGCGTAAGACATAAGATGCTCAAGGCTGATGTATCCGTATCTGTCCTTGTATTTCACATTTACCATGCCGTCGGACATCAGATATCCGTTCCGCACAATGGTGTTTGGTTCGATCATCTCATAGGGCGTCATGCTCATAAGGCCGTCATGCGTATAAAACGGCACTGCAGAACCTAAGTTGGTCACAAGCATGGCGCTGAAGGCGATGCTCCCTTCCATTGGCTTCAGGTATTCTGCCAGGATGTAACCGCCGTATCCGTCGTATTCCGCATACGTCCATTCATCGGTAAACTTCTGGCAATTGATAACGGTCGCTCCGAGAGGAACATGCGTAAGCCGTTTGGCAGTAGTGCTTGGCACTTCACGAAGAGACACCCATTCATCGCAATTGACAACTTCCATATAGCCGATGTATTCAAATGCTGCCTGAACAGTAAACTGGGACAGCGCAACTGACAGCAATATGACAAGCAGAATCCGTCTTTTCATGGCTTTTCTCCTTTGGGCAGAGTTGACTCACGCCGCTTTTTTGGCGGCTGTTTTTTGCCTGGGCCTGCGAAGTCCGAAACAGACAAGCGCGACGCCAATGACGAGAAAGAACGCGGCTCCTCCGATCACGCCGGTTTTGTCGGAGGAAATGATCTGATCCTTACTGAGCACGCCGCTTTTCACGATGACCCCCAGTTTTTCATTCTTCACAAGGCGGTTGCCCCGCTGGATGCCGACAATCGTGTGTTCGCCGTTTTTCTCAGGGTCATAATGGCGATAGCGATAAGCGGTTGCGCCTTCATGGTTCCATGCCCTTTCGTACAGGCCGGATGCAGTGAAAGAATAATCATACGGATCCAGCGTGGTATCATCCACATAATAGCCGCCGTCCGGCAGAACATACAGGTCGCTGGATCCGAGGCTTTCATAAAACAGGTTGTAGTTTTTTGTTTCTTCCTGATCAAAATTCTTGTAGTGACTCTCGGTCGGGAATGCTGAAAGAATGCTTTCGTCCAGGTCAAAATCGCCGATTCTGGCCTTGCCCACGAATGTTGTCTGCCCGTCCGCAACCCATTCACACTTGATCTTTTCATCCGTATCTTCCGTGCGTTTATAGATCTCGCGGTAGCGGTAGGCCTTGATGGTGTCAAGCGTCAGTTTAAGCTCATTGTCATAGGCAGGGGCGGTCATCTCGGGCTTTCCGTGGATGATCACAAGCTTGCCCTCGTTTTCTGAAAGCACGCGGGGCTCATCCAGATACACGGCCGTTTCAAGTATTGTTTCCTGTCCGGGAATGTCTATTATGCTTTTAATTCCAAGGGCAATGAATACGGCGCCCAGCGCAAGCAGAATGATTTTTCCGATTTTCAATCCTTTCATCTCCCGTCCTTGTGTGCTTTCATTCGGTCAATGCTTCTCTATTTTTCCACCATCAGCGGATGGATGACGCCGCACAGAGTGTAACACTGCTCCATGAGCATTTCATTGGTCATTTCAAGCGCCTTGACGGAACCCTCGCCGAACTGCATATTCCACAGCATCTGCTGGCTGTTTAAATAGCCCTTGAACATGATTTTGCTGTTGATGACCATCGGCTGATCCTCAGGACTTACGTTCAAAAGCCAGATCTGATACATGCGGTCCAGATCCGCCTGCCAGGCATCAATATACGCCTTCAGAAATGTTTCCTCACTCGAATCTTCATTCACATCGTCCGCCGCATGCATGAAGATATCCGAGTGGACTTCGCAGGTGTCCCAGTATTTCTCTTCGTTTTCAAGAATCATCATCGTGCAGAAGGGCGCAAAAGAATTCCCGGGTTCGGTGGGCTCGTCAATCACGCCGAAGGCTACATCCCATGCAGTGCCCAGCACGCGGATCGTCTGCGGCCATGCAATGCCGTCGGCAGAAAGATTATACGCAATCTGACTGTTTTTCACGGCTTTTTCGGTCTTGCTGCCGAAGATGCCGTCTACCTTGTCATTCAAAAAGCCGAGATCGGTCAAAAGCTGTTGAAGCTCCATTACCTCATTTTTCTTGTTTTTGATGTTTTTATAGAGCGTTCCATCCGGATAGAAGGTTTCCGTCTGCTTCTTATTGCAGTTTTTGCATGCGCGGCTGCGGGTTCCCTTGGAGTGATCCGTAGCCTCTGTGGTCACCTTCCACGCGCCGTAGCTGTGGCCTTTTTCAAGCTTTCTGGAGCTGGAAAGGCCGCATACAGAGCACACCGTGCGCATGGAGCCGTCTTTTGTACAGGTGGCTTCCTCAAGCACATGGGAATCCTTCCATTTATGGCCCTTTGCGGCAATGTTTTCGGTTTTGCTCTCGCCGCAGTTTCCGCACATGTACATTTTATATCCTTTTTCCGTACAGTCCGCTTCCTGCCCGGTCACATATGCCCAGTCATGTCCATATGCCTTGTCAGTGATTTCCTTCTTGGTGTCGCCGCAGTCATTGCACTTTAAGATGTAATAGCCGTCGGACTCACAGGTGGGCATCTTGACGTCAATCATATAAAAATCATGCTCGCAGGCGGCAAAAGACACGAAAAAGGCCAGAAGCATAAACAGCGCAAGCGTGAAAGATACACAGATTTTCTTCATTTCAGTATTACTCCTTCCTGCCGGTTGAAAGGAACTGTCTGCCTGAAAGCTTCAGACAGACAGTCCCGGGAATGCAGCAAATTATTCTTCGGGAACAAAGGTCATGATCACGCCGTAAGCATCCATTTTAAGATTCTCATCCGCGGGCACAAACACATATTCCATCACCAAGACGCTGTCAACCATATAATCAATGACATATCTGCCCTGTGCATCCTCTGTCCAGAGCAGGCATTCCTGAGGCAGTTCAAGTCCCGACTGCACAAACCAAACCGTTCCGTCGGAGTTGAATCGGACGACGTATTCGCCATAGGCGCTTACATCTACAGGATACATTTTTCCGTCATACATCGCCTCGGCTTCTCTGAGGACGAATGTCGTGTCCGTATAGGTATATCCGGGCTTAATCTCAATTACGGGCGCATGGGGATCCCACACGGCATTCGGATCCTTTGAGAAAATCATATAACCGGAAACCTCGCTGCCAAAGCGAAGGAATCCGCCGCTTAAAAGCGTAAGAGGCACATCCATCATGCCGAAGCGAACCACTCCGCTGTCGTCATACCATCTGCCGGTTTCCGCTGCAACGCCCGAAAGTTCGCTCGTTCCGTCTGCTTTGAGCTCAAGAACGCCTTCCGTTCCCTGCGCGCGTAAGAATACATGAAGAACGCCAGGAACATCGTAAACCAAGTGCCATACGCCATCGTAAGCGGGTTTGGGCGTGGGCGTCGGTTTGGGGGTAGGCGCAGGCGTGGGCGTCAGTTTTGCAATCGCCTCCTGCTTCACCAATACAACACCGCAAACAGCGCACTTTGTGCCTTCCGTCAAGCCCGTTTGCGAATATGTCGGCGCCACCGCAGGAATCGTTACTTCCGTATGACCCTTTTGGGCTACAACAGCCGGCGCTTTTAGTATCTTTCCGCAGATAGAACACTTTTCACCTGCTGTCAGGCCGGTTTTCGTACACGTTGCTTCAACTGCAGGTATCGTTACTCTTGTGTGACCCTGCGCGTTTACTTCTTCTGTCTTCGTTGTTTTGCACAAAGTACAGGTAAATGTCTTCGTGCCTTTGGCTTCGCAGGTCGCTTGACTTGTGATCTTTCCGTTATCCCAGCTGTGCTCATTTTGGGCTACAACAGTCTGCGCTTTTAGTATCTTTCCGCAGACAGAGCATATTGCACCTTCTGTGAGACCGGCCTTTGTACATGTTGCTGCCTCTGCGGGGATGGTCGTTTCCGTATGCCCCTTGGCGGCGATTTCTTCTGTTATCACTTCGCCGCAGGTAATACAGGTGTATGTCATTACGCCGTTTTCTTCGCAGGCTGCCTGATATGTGATTTCTCCGTTGTCCCAGCTGTGCGCTTTTTCGGTTTGTTCGCTTGTAATTCCGCCTTCGCGCACAAAGATCATGCTCGTACTGTCGTCGGACAAAACCAGTCTGTCATATTCATCAATAAAGATTTCGATATCCATGACGACGGCCTTCCCGCCCGCTGTTTCCCACGAACCTTTTTCTTCAGAATAGCCGTCAAACATGACCGCCGTTCCGTCTTTGTTCAGGGTGAGGGACATCTCGATGCCGTAGGAAGAGATGTCTGTGCCATCCATATATTTCAGCTTCCAAGTACCAAGGAAAGCTGCGCCGTCATCGTTTTCGGGGCTGGTTTCGTTCTTCGCACCTTCGCGCTCAAAGATCAGTTCAATGCCGTACAGAGACATGGTCAGTCTTCCGTTTTCATCAAGCGCAGCTGACATACCCATGACGGTGATCTGATCGTCCAGCAGCATCCAAACTGTTTCTTCCTCGTTGTCGCCGTCGAAGAACAGCGCAGAACCGTCTTCATAAAGCGAAAGCTTCATTTCAACGCCAAGCGTGGATGCGTCCTTACCCATCATGGAAACAAGATTCCATACGCCGACAAGCGCCGCATATCTGTCATCCGCAGGCTTGACCTCGGGCGCAGTTTCACCTTCGCCGTCCTTCACAAAAACCATGTTTGCGCCGTCAGCGCCCATAACGAGCTTGCCGTCTTCATCGATGATTATCTCATCGCCAATGACGAAAGCTTTTCCATCGGTCATCGTCCAGAAAGCTGTTTCTTCCGCTTCTCCGTCGAACATGACAGCGGTTCCGTCTTCATTCAGGGTGAGAGTCATGGTAAAGCCCATATCGGCGGCGCTCATACCCATCATGGATTCGAGAATCCATGTGCCGAAATAGGCGTTGCCCTCTTCACCGATAGGCATCGTTTCGATGGGATAGGGATCATCATCGCCGCCGTAAGCCGCAGAAAGATCGCCGTCGACAGAGAAAATCTGATAGATGCCCTCTCCGTTTGTGATGGTGACGATGCCTTCTTCCAATGTAATCGGACAGCCTTCCCAGATGCCTTCGATGACAACCGCTTCGCCGTCAACGACCGCCCACTTCATTTCGCGAATATAGCCGTCATCATAAACGATGTTCATCTCGCCAGCTTCGGTTAAAATAAGCTTGGTTCCGATGTCATCCAGCCACTGACCGATCAGATGCTCGCCGCCGATGGTGGGAGAAACATATTCCGCATAAGGCGTAAGGACAACCGTAACCTCTTCCATATCAATCCGCAGATTTCCGTCCAAATCCAGGCTGATTTCATAAACAGAGGACATGGTGGGGCCGAAATAGGCGCAGCCGTACTCGACATACCATTTTAGCTCATAGCCGGAATCTTCGCCCTCTTCGATCATCTGCGCAGTTCCGTCTTCATTCAGATAAATTTCCATCGTCCCGGCAATTTCGGGTGAAATTTCCATGCCTTCAGAGATATAGCATGCAGCTTCCCAGTGGCCGATAAAATTCCCGGCAGCATTCGGATCAAGCGCTGGCCACGGCTTTTCGGGAATAGCGGGCGTCTCATACATTACGCCCTCTTTTTCAAGAATCAGCGTAATGCCGCCAAGATCGACGCTCATGCGGCCGTTCTCATCCATCATAAGCGTCACGCATTCATCGGCACTCGGTCCGAACATGGCGCTTCCGTCCTGCATATACCACATACCGGCATCCGTTTCGCCTTCCATCATGAGAAGACCTGTTGCATCTTCATGAAGTATTACACTGATTGTCATGTCCAGAAGATCCATGCCGTAGAATTCGGCGCCGTCGGTTGCGCATACGCCGTTCCATACGCCGACAAAAGGCGCGCCTTCCTCTATATCCAGCTCAGGGAAACTGGTTTTGAGTTCAGGCTCATTGATCTTGATGTCGGGATAAATGGACGTAAAGACGGTTATGTAATTTTCATACATTCCCTTGGAAAGACCGTCTGTGAGCGTAACTTTTTCAAGCTTTCCAAAGCCTTCAAACGCCTTATCGCCGATTGCCACATCGTTAACGGAGTGGATTTCGATTTCGGCTGCACGTCCGCTTTTGTTAAAAGCTTCTTTTCCGATCGTTTCGATTCCCTGTCCGATCACGATCTTTTTAAAGTAGTTTCCGCTAAACGCCTTATCGCCGATGGCGCGTACGGAATCGGGCAGCACGAGTTCTGGAATAATATTCGTGGAAAACGCCGTCAAGAATGCGCTTTTTCCGATCGTTTCTACGCCTTCCTTCAGCTCAAGCGCCTGAAGATCCGCATTGATAAACGCATAATTGTCAATCGTTTTTATCGTGGAGGGGAATACGGCGTACACGAGCGCCTCTGTCTTTCCAAAGGCATATTTTCCGATGGTTTCAACGCTCTCGGGAATCGTGACATAGCAAACCGTATATTTTTCGAAAAATGCGTTGTCGCCAATGACCTTGACCGGGACGCCGCCGATGGAAGAGGGAATGTCAACGCGTCCGGCCTCGCCCTTATAAGCAAGGATCGTTCCGGTCGCGGGATCAAAATCAAAATCCTCGTCTTTGGCAGTATGATCGATCACAATGGCGTTTTTGCCGGAAGGACGAATCTTTTTCTGAACGATTTCGTCAAATTGAAACGCTTCCATATAGGCTTCCAGCTGATCATCGGGCACATAAATCACAGCGCTCTTGGCAAGATTTCTGAAAGAAGGATCAAGCGTGTCAACAACGGGGCAAACGCCTTCGAAAGTAACTTTCTCAAGTGAGGTACAATCGTTAAAAACAGAATCGATGTACGATACGGATGCGGGTATCACGATCTCTTTAAGCGCAGTTGCGTTCTGAAAACAACCGGCGTCCATCGCAACGAGCTGATTGGAAAGTTTCAGGGTCTGAAGGTTCTCCATATAGGAACCAACCTGTTTTCCAAACGCCCAGACAGTGTCCGGTATGATAAGCTGCGTTACTTCGCGCTGCCGGTTGTACGAATTGTCGCCGATGGCACGAACGGGTTTTCCCTCGTATTCGGCGGGCGCTTCAACAATGCCGGACAATGCGGAAGAGGCCTTGACCTGTAGCTCCTGATACATCTCGACCCATTTATACTGCGCCTCTCCGTCGGCAAATGCTGAAAAAGCGCCTGTAAGCATCGCAAGTGCAATCAGCATACTTAAAAATCGTTTCATGATATCTGTCCTTTCTTCGCTGATATCGAAAAAGAAAACAATTTCGCCCGGGAGAAATACTATTTCTCCCGAACGAAAACTCCTTCTCTGGAAGCTATTTTACAAGCCCACAAAGATCATTGACGCGATCTATGACCATTTTCGCCATCGTCTGGCAAACAATCTGCGGCTGGGACGGATAGATTGCCGTCAGGCACGCTTCGCGCGCCGCCATCCATTGGATCCAAGCCTGATAATCCGCCATGGCAAGAACCTTGTTTGCGCCAAGCTTTTCGCTTACTTTGCTGTATACGCTGTCAAGTTCAATCGTCCATATCTGTCTGACCATATTCCAAGCTTCGGCGGTGTCGTTGCCCATCAGCAGCGCATCGATCATAGAGAAGGGGAATGCGTGTACAGGGCAATAAGACTGCTGATATGTTTTTTTGCCGTTTTCTTCGGAAACAGTCTCGCATACGCATGTGCTCTTGCCGCTGCCCGCGACCGGCTTGATATCCAGAAGACTGTCCTTACGGTCGGACGCCGCAGTGTGGATTTCAATGCACATGGTCACGCACTTTTCTTCCCACAATTCGGCAATTCTTACAGCCGCCTGCTCGGGCTTTTCAGGGTTTGCGAGCTTCAGTATCTGTTCATAGTTGGCAATTTCAGTCTGGAAGCTGATGTACTCCGACACGACAAGCGCCTTAGCCTTGGGATCGCATGCATCCACGAGCTCCTGATACAGTTTTTCGACCTCGCTGCGGAAAATTGCGGTTTTGTATGTCGCTGCCTGTACGAGCATCTCGGGCGTAACCGCCGCCCTCATCATCATGGAAGTGGAAACCGTCGCGCCCAGATGCTTGGGACAGAAGGCAATTTCGTAAGCCGCAGATGCGCCGTCTTTGTATGTGATGGCGCGCGCGCAGCAGACGCCGGAAGCACGAAGCTTTTCAAGATCCACATTGTCCGCATCCGGTTCTCCGTCGGTAGGCGGGATTACAACGCCATAGATCCAGTCAAACGATGGATTGTTGTCGGTGTTGCCGTCTGTGTCCACGATAACGCTGTTCGAATATGCGGTAAAGGTAATATCGTTTATAGTGTAAACCGCCATCGCCTGATTGTACACATAGCCGCGCGCAACGTCTTCGCCTGTGATTATGTAGTCGAAGAAACAGTATCTCGACTCGCCGGGCGTCAGCATTTCGGCGGAAGCCATGCCGCCAAGGCCGAACAGGGGATCAAAGATTTCAATATCGGTAAGCGGAATTTCGCCGACATTGGTATAGGTAATTCTGTAGGCAACCGTTTCCCCCTCGGTATAGTACGCGCCGTTTAAGGGCAGGCTTTCAACGGTCTTTGTAACCTCGAGGCCGCTCAGGATACCGAAAGGATCGTCTCCATTGCCGTTGCCGTCCAGATCGGGGAAGCCGCAGGGTACGGAAACGAGGTTGGAATACTCAAATACGCTGTTTCCGTTCATGTCCACAGCCTCGGCCTGAGCAATGTTGTTTACATGCTGAGCCCTTGCATCCGCATCGGTGACTGTGTGCTTTACACGATAGGTTACATCCTCGCCCTTCTGAATTTCGCCGAAGGAGCGGGGCGCATCCCACATCCAGTCGCTCACAACAAGGCCTTTAAGCGCGTCGCCCGTGTTTTTCACAAGTAAGCTGTATTCAACTTCCTCGCCAGGCACAAAGTAATTGCCGTTGGCGGGCGTTGAAAGCAAGGTCTTTACAAGCGTCAGGCCGTCAGAAAGGCCGAAGTCGCCGTCCTCATCGGTGATTCCGTCGCCGTCCATGTCGGGATCATCTTCATTCGGGACGCCGTCGCCGTCCATATCGGGATCTTTGTCATTCGGAATGCCGTCGCCGTCCATGTCGGGATCTTCGTCATTCGGAATACCGTCGCCGTCGATGTCGGGATCATCTCCGTTGGGAATACCGTCGCCGTCTGCGTCAGGATCATCTCCGTTGGGAATGCCGTCGCCGTCTGCGTCAGGATCATCTCCGTTGGGAATGCCGTCGCCGTCTGCATCGGGGTCATTTCCGTTGGGAATACCGTCGCCGTCTGCATCGGGGTCATTTCCGTTGGGAATACCATCTCCATCTACGTCGGGATCGCTTCCGTTGGGAATACCGTCGCCGTCTGCGTCGGGATCG
>JAZSFI010000420.1:0-3025 GCA_045532135.1 Clostridia bacterium
ATTCCGCCGGGTGTGAGCCAGCGGTTCGGAGAGTTGGTATCATGGTGGAAAGCCCAGTCGGTATCAAACAAAATCCAGCGCCATTTGCCGTCAATTTCATCCGATTTATATTTCTTTACGTTCAGAAGGTCGGGGTTTCCACCGTACATTTGAATGGCAATATATTCAAGATAGTTATCGACATCAATATACTGCTTGATGTAATTAAGCTCTTCCTGAGTTTCAATGCCGTTTTTCTCATACCATTGTTTAATATCAAGCCAGTCCTTGTTGGAGCCTTGCATGACGTTGGTATTGGCTTTTAAAAGATCCATTGTATCTTTTACGCTTTCATCCCAACCTTCCCACTGACAGATAGAGAAGGTGTTGATGCGTTCGCGCAGATTGTAATGTCCCCAGTATTCGCCGTTCAGGTACACAACGGACAGCGCCGTATCCTGATACATGACGGATGAACCCTTGGAGAGATCTGCGAGAATGGAGTCGCGCATGCGCGTTCTGTCCCAATCCTGACCGGAGGAACGCAGGACGAAGGATTGATATTCGGTGTAATCGCGGTTTTCAAACAACGGCGCATAAAAGCGGTTCACGCCGTATTTGCTTCGGGCGACGATCTTGAAAGCTTTCTGAGCTTCCTTGCGGCTGTACTGGCCATGCAGCTTTACACCGCAGCCCTGAGAGAGAATTGTTTCGCCGTCCGTAGAGAACATTTCGATGTTGGAGTCCTTTTCCCAAGTCATCCAGAAGTTTGCGCCCTTGTCAATGGAGCCGTAGGGGCTGGCAGACAGAGCGTTCGGACCGTATACATACAAACCTTTGTTTCTGTCCCAAAGATCGATGGGATCCATAACAAGAGATATCACATCCATCGTGTGCTTTACGCCCATCAAATAGCTTTGGGTATTCACAAGAGATGTAATCTGTCCGTCCTTAACCGCAATGGCGCGGATGACGGTAGTGGAGACCACGGGGATGGGTTCGGAATAGACATGCGTCTGATAGAAGGTGGAATAAGGATAATACACGTTTCGGGAGTCGGTGTCCATTGTGTAGTTCGAACCGCTGAGATTCGCAGGATCCGGCGTGGAGGAATCCAGCGTATAATAGATTGTTGCGCCGGGTTCGGCGGTCAGCGTGACGGTGAAGGGCGTGATGGATTCAAACGTTCCGCCTTTCACGCTGAATTCGGGGGCGAGCAGGCGGCTTATATAGCCGTTTTGCGAGTTTGCGGTCAGGGGCGTGGTGGCTGTCATGTAGTAAAAACCGTTTTTCCCGTTTATGCGGCCGTAGGAGATGTTCGAATACTGATGTGTGAGCGGTACGCGGTCAACGATCGTTCCGTCGGGCGTGGAAAGAACGAGCGTATTACCTTCTGTCGAGGAGAGCTTGAAGCCTGCGTGATAATACGAGCCTTCCTTTTTGTCCAGACCCGACATCAGAACGCCGAGATACTGGCCGGAGGAAACGCTGCTGCCGTCGGGAAACTGCCACTTTCGGGGCTTGTCAGGCTCGTCCGAAAGCCCCCAGCCGGTCAGATCGATGGCGCGGCCGGAGCGGTTGTAGATTTCGATCCAGTCGAAGGAAGCGCCGGAGGAATTGGTCTGGTTGGTCGAAGCCATGACTTCGTTTATATAAAGGCCGGTTGCATTTTGCGCCGCGAACTGACCATCGATCAGCGCGGCGCTTTCATAGCTGTTGGATTTTCCCGGAGTGGGGGGGAGCATCGTGGTCCACGAGTTGTCCGCCTGGCGGGAATAGGACTGATCGGCTTTTAAAAGGTCGTATGCGACATAGTCGATCATGCTGCCGGATGCGTTTGTCAGGATCAGGCATTCCTTTTCGGTTGACAAGCGGAAATTGGTGTGGAGCGTACTTCCGGCGCTTGAGCGGTCATAGCCGGAAGCGTAGATGATCATGTATTCGCCTGCGCCGATGGAAACGTTCGGGAAGCGCCATTTCTGCAGGTTTTCCTCGGAATCAGACAGCGCGTAGCCGTTTAAGCTGACCGCGTAATCGGATGCGTTGTGAATCTCGATCCAATCTGCATATTCGCCGTTTTCATCGGGCGCATAGCTTACGTTTTTCGCCATGAACTCGGTGATTTGAATGGGGCTTTCGGTGAGCGTGCGGTCGCCGCGGGCGAGAATGTAATTATCGTGCGTGTTATCCATGCCGGGCGTGTATTCACCCGTTACCACCCATTCGCCGCCGATTTCAGCATAGGACTGGTTGGAGGAAAGCGTTGGGATGTTCAGCGTCTGAATCGCGTGATCATGGGGATTAAACAGAATCAGCGTATCGCCCGCAGAGGAAATCTTAAAGGGCGCATGATAGGTGTAGCCGAAATTGTTTTTGGATGTATTGGTCGCAAAAACAATCGTGCGTTCGCCGGGCGCCAGAGTGTGATCCGGGAATTCAAAGTACTGAAGAACGTGGGTTGCCTCCTGCGCAATTTTATAGCCGCGCAGATTGAGCGATTTATCCGACACGTTTGCAACTTCGAACCAGTCGGAGAACTCACCGTTTTCATCCTGCGCTGCGGAGCCGTTGGAGCTCATAACTTCGGTTATGCGGATGGAGAGCGCAACGTCGATCGCGGGAACGGCTGTTTGCTTGTTTCCGCCGATGCCGTTGGGAAATTTTGCCTGCAGGATGAAGCTTAAAATGATAAAGGCGATTACGCCCAAAATGACGAGCTTTCCGCTGGTGGAACGGCTGCCCTGAGCGGGCGCGGACTTTGGCTGTGCTTTCTGCGCAGGGCGCGCCTGCGCCTTTGAAGCAGGTTTTCTTACCTGCTGCGGCGCGTTTTTTGCGCTTGCTTTATTGACTGCCTGCGGACGGCGGGCAGGATTTGCGGTCGGTTTCTTGTTCTGCAAGGTGAACCTCCATGTATATGCGCAGAAATTGCGCATCCTATTTATAATCAAACGTATACATCATTATTATATCACAAAGAAGAGCGGTTTCCACTGCGCTTACGTTAATTATGCCTTGTCATGGAACAGACATGTGGTTTGCTTCATTG
>JAZSFI010000577.1:0-1880 GCA_045532135.1 Clostridia bacterium
TCAGATTGCTGAGATCGGTGATCTGCTTTTCGTGCTCTTCGGAGTCCATCGGGCCTTCAATGCGAAGGTGGAAGGGTTTTGCGGCCTGACCGAGCTTTTCGATGTAGTCGGCCATGGCTTCGTAGTTATCATTTCCGAGCCACGCGCCGATGGTGCCGTATACGTCGATGTGCAGAACGGGCAGATAATCTTCGCTGGTTCTGAGGGCGATGATGCGGTCGCGCAGCCATTCAACATAGGCAAGCAGCTTTTCGCCGTTTTCGCCGAGCTTGGTCTGAACGTTGTTAATGAGCGCATGGGGGAGAACCGCCGCGCCCTTCATGATCATCTTGTCAGCGTTGTCGTATCGCTGGTCACCGGACTGGGTAAAGACGGGAATGGGGGTTTCGGAAACGGTAAGGCCGTATTCATCGGCGACAACTTCGCACATCATCTTGTGGTTGGCTTTGGCAACAGCGTCTAAAATGACCTGAGAAACACCGTAGCGGATGGCAGTGTGCAGGCGCTTTCCGTCAACCAGAATACTTTCCGCTTCACCGGCGAGTTTTCTGAAAGAATCCGCCTCGCGCCCGACGAGCATGGGCTTTACATGCTTTTCGATGATCGGAATAAAGTCGTTTGCCAGGAAGAGGGGATCGCGTCCGCCGGCTCCGGAATACTGAACCGCCGCGCAGTCGCCGTGAGCAATCTGTCCGTCCTCAAGAACGAGAAGAACAGAGATGGCCTCGCCGGCCTGACGGACAGCGGTAAAGCCTGGGGTTACGGGCGTGCCGATATAAGCGGAGCCGTCGGCTTTCGCGCCCTTTTTGATGGCTCTCTGATCGTCAAAGTAGAAGCCGGTGCGCGCTTTGGCGCAGATTACGTCAATAATTTTCATTGCTTTTTCCTCCGAACATCAGGGACGGCCTACGAGGCGGCCCTTGGAAATGGCGTAGATATCATCGATAACCAGCTGGAAGGATACGTCTCTCTTCTCGGCCTTGGCGCGTTCCAGAATCTTATCCTTATGGAAAGCTTTAAGGTCAGAGGAGAACGGAAGATTGGCACAATCCAAGAGGCGAACCGCGCCTTCGTTGTCGCGGGCGGGCAGGATCTTTCCGGCGTTGAAGCGGCTGGGCGCAAAGGGAACATCCAGAACGCCTGCCTGGAACGCGCGGACTGCGCCGATGGCGATATCGCCCTCGCCGAGCTCAAAAACCTTGTCTACGATTGCGCGGGTTTCGGCAGCGATGACTTCCATTTCTGCCTTCAGCACGTTTTCGGGCAGGAACTGGTCGCGGAGCATGGAGATGAGCTGTTTTGTGCATCTGAGGCCTTGTGCATTGGCTTCCATCGTGGGAACGCCCATCGCTTCGTGGGGGGTCTTAACGATGACCTTGGTGGCATGGGAGATGGCGGCGGCAGCGCTGCCCCAGCTGATAACGCCGAAGGCTTTTGCCTCGTCCTGCGGGAAGCCGCCCATCCACTGATGGAAAACAGTGGTGACTTCGCAGCCGGTATAGCCGTTCTTTTCAAGGTATTCGTTGGTAAGCGCTTCAAGAGTGCGGATGGCGGCGACGTCCTGAACGAGATTGCCCAGCTGGCCGTAGCCGACGGTGATGCTCTTGACGCCCTGTTCGGCGGCAAGAAGCGCTTCGATGATGGCGACGGCGTGGCTCATGAACGGGGGAACGAGCGTGCCGGTCAGAGGTCCGAAGGGTTCGCGGTTGATACGAATACCCATTTCTTCATACAGACCGATCAGGCGGTCGACATACATCCAGTCCACGATGCTTCTGTCCAGCGGAACGCTCTTGGCATAGGGGATGTTGTAGGAAATTCCGCCGCCCTCGTAGCTGGTGAAGCCGCCGGCCAGGGTGATTTCGGCAAGAAGTCTGGCA
>JAZSFI010000289.1:0-4253 GCA_045532135.1 Clostridia bacterium
CATGGCTACGATCCGACTTCCCTCTTCGGCGAGAACAAGATCAAGGTTCCCGCTGAGAAGCTCCAGAAGTTCATCTCTGACGAGTGCATCGGCAAGGAAGTATACATGGGCATCCGTCCTGAGAACATCAACGACGATCCCGAGTTCGTTCAGAAGAACGCTGCTTCCGCCATTAAGGTACACGTAGAAGTCGTTGAGCTCATGGGCTCTGAGACCTATCTGTATCTCTCCACCTCCGGCAAGGATGGCAACATCGTAGCCCGCGTTGACCCGCGCAGCAAGAGCCGCACCAACGACGACATCACTGTCGCCTTTGACGTAAGCCGCCTGCACTTCTTCGACAAGGACACTGAGACCACCCTTCTCGACCGCTAAAACGCATAAAATTTCGCATTTCGCGTAATTAATTAGTTAAATACCGCCCAAGAAGCATTTCGGCATATTGCCAATTGCCTCTTGGGCGGTTATAATATGTTTGTGTTAATTGAAATAAGGTCGATTTTTTGTTTCTGATCAAAATCGCCTGATTTTTAGATATCCTGCACAATCATATTCTTGCGCAAAAGCGAAACAGGGGGAAATAAACATGTATCTTGATCATCGTATCATTGCAAAAATCTCACAAATCCTTTCGCAGATGACCATGCAGGTCATGCTTCTTGATTCAAACGGACAGGTCATTCTGCCCGAAGACAACAAAAAGGAACTCACGCTTCCGGAGCAGCTCCTGCAAAACCCCACAAAGCCTCTCGTATACGGCGGGTATACCCTGATCGGAACCGACAACGATCAGCCGATGTTTTTGTGCCTTTACGGCGACAATGCCGACGTAAGAACCTGCGCCGTTCTTTGCGCAGAGCTTATCAATACCTTTACCCGCACCGACATGAGCCAGAACTCCATCGAACAGACGCTTCGCCTCGTATTAAGGGGCGAGGTCGAATCCGCGGAGCTTGAAGCCATTGCCGCCGAGCACAACTTAAACATGAATCAGGATCGCTGCGTCATGTATTTCCACTTTTCTGAGCTTGATGCGGAAACAGCCATGTCCATTCTCAAAAACGTTGTAACCGATAACAGTCAGGATCTCGTTGCCGAGGTAGGCAGGCATGCAGTTGCGCTGATTAAGACCATTGACGACAGATTCGAATTCTCCGAGATGGAGCAGCTTGCATACGCGCTTCAGAATACCTTTTTAAACGAAACCAGCCACACTGCCCTGATCGGTATCGGCGATGTACGCTCCAAGCTCAGTCAGCTTTGCGAATCCTATGAGGAAGCCCGAAGCGCGATCAACGTAGGCCGCGTATACCACAGAAAGCAGAATGTGTTTGTATTCAGAAAGATGCTGCTTGAAAGATTCCTTTCAAACATTCCGGACGACACGTCAAACAGCTTCCACCACATGATGTTCAACCGCAAAACCGCACGTCTTTTCAACGATGAAATGATTCACACCATCGAAAAGTTCTTCGAAAACAGCTTAAACCTTTCCGAAACCGCGCGTCAGCTTTACATCCACAGAAACACGTTGGTTTATCGTCTCGATAAGGTTCAGCGCATCATCGGCCTTGATTTAAGAGCTTTTGACGACGCAGTCACCTTCAAACTTATGATGCTCCTTGGAAAATCCACCGATGATCGTAAAAATCGTATCTAAATTCCTTCCGCAAGGAGAAAATTATGAGATATCTTTCGAAAAATGCAGTTGCGGCGCTGTCTGTTTTCATTTCGCTTCTGATTGTAATCACGATGACCGCAGCGATTACTCTCTCCGTAACGAGAATCGATGCAAACGCAACTGAAATCGTGTTCGGCGGCGACAAACAGTTCGGACAGCGATATGAAAGGCTTGACCAGATTTACGAAATCCTGATGAACGATTATTATAAGGAAGTGGATTCCGAAACGCTCATTCAGGGCGCGATCGACGGAATGCTTGCAAGCCTTGACGATCCCTATACTTTTTATTATACGCCGGACGAAATGAGCGAAAGCCTTGAAAATCAGACCGGCAAATATTCCGGCATCGGCATTCTGGTCTCTTCCAACAAAGACGGCGGCTTGTGCATCAACCGTGTCTTTAAAAACAGCCATGCACTCGCAGCCGGTCTTCTTGCAGGCGATGTGATTACCCACGTCAATGGCATCGAAGTCAGCGCAAGAACAAACGAAGATCTCAACAACGCCGTCGCACTGGTCAAAGGCGAGGACGGCACGACGGTTGAAATTACCGTCTCCCGCAAGGGCGAAACAAAAGCCTTCACCGTCATGCGCGGCGCCGTCAATATCAACCGCGTGGAATACTACATTCTTGACGATGTCGGCTACATTATCCTCTATGAATTCCTCGGCGATGCGGTAAGCGGCGTAAAAGAGGCGCTTCGTGCGTTTAACGACGCAGGCGTCAAGGGCGTCATCTTTGACGTTCGCTCCAACACCGGCGGAGAATTGTATACCTGTTTGAATATTACCGATCTTATGGTCCCCAAGGGTCTTATCATGTACACCGAGGATCGTTACGGCAACAGACAAAGCCACTATTCCAATGAATACGCCTTCGGTCTTCCCATGGTTGTGCTTGTAAACGAAATGACCGCAAGCGCTTCCGAAGTTTTCACGGCAGCCGTTCAGGACTATGACATGGGCGTTATCATGGGTACGAACACCTTCGGAAAGGGCATCGTTCAGCAGGTTCACACCTTCCAAAGCGACGGAGCCGGCATGCAGCTTACCATTGAAGCGTATTACACGCCCAGCGGCCGCAACATCCATGAGGTCGGTATTGCGCCCGATATCGTCGTGGAGCTTTCGGAAAACTATGATCCTTCCATCTATACCCCCGATATGGAAAACGACAATCAGCTGAAGGCCGCATACGATCAGGTGAAAAAGATGATCGCAGAAAAGGGCGAATAAGCACACACAGGGACCGGCATTATCGTGCCGGCCCCTGCATTTTCGAAAGCATGTAAACGCTCTCAACAAAGGATTCGATTTCAGAGAGTGTATTTGTATAGCCGACGCTTGCACGAACCGCCCCCCTTGTAAGCGTATTCAGATATGCATGCGCATACGGAGCGCAATGAAGTCCGCTTCTGACGCAAAATCCGTTTTGGGAAAGAACTTGGGCAGCGTCCTGCGAAGCAAGTTCTCCGACATTGAAGCTTACAACGCCGGTTCTGAACTTATCATTGTCAGGCGTGTAGATTTGAACGCCGCGAATTGCCGAAAGCCCTTCGTATAAAGCGTTTGTAAGCGAATGAATTTTTGAGAAAATTTCATTTTTGTGTCTTTTTACGTATTTCACGCCTTCCAAAAGACCCGAAATCCCTGGAAGATTCATTGTTCCGGCTTCATAGCGGTCGGGAACCTCCGTTGGCTGATAGATGCTTTCCGATGCGCTGCCCGTTCCTCCTGCGCGAAACGGTTTCAGAAGAAGTCCGCTTTTTACAAACAAACCGCCCGTGCCCTGCGGCCCTAAAAGCCCTTTGTGACCAGCGAATGCATATAAATCACAGTTCAATTTTTTTATGTCGATTTCCCGTTCGCCGGCAGCCTGCGCACCGTCGATAAGAAAGGGGATTCCAAATGCTTTTGAAATGCATCCGACCGCCTCAACCGGCTGAACTGCGCCCGTCACGTTGGAAGCATGCGTAAGAATCATAAGCGATGTGTTTTTCCTTATGCGTTTTATATAGTCCTTTGGATCTATGTATCCGCTTTTCTTCGGAAAAACAATATTCATCTCAATTTCGCCTGCTCTTTGCATTTCGCCGAGTACGCGCAAAACAGAATTATGCTCAAGCGCAGACAGTATAACGTGATCGCCCTTTTTCAAAACACCCCTGATTGCAAGATTGATCGCATCGGTACAGTTATAGGAAAAAGCAATTTCCATGGGATCCGAAGCGTTTAAAAGGTCGCATATTGCATTTCTTGTTTCGAAAATCGTGCCCGACGCCCGAATCGCCCTTGGATAGCTGCTTCTGCCGGGATTGGCATTGTCGCGGCTCAGCGCTTTCACGACCGCAGAAATTACTTCAAACGGTTTCGGATGGCTCGTGGCGGCGTGATCCAAGTATATTTCATTCATACTCATCATCCTTTCAAGCACCCAATTTCGCTCTCTCACGTACTATAGAATACTGGCGATCACCGCCAACTATGATGGGAGGATAGGGTATGGATCAGTCTTACGGCGTTGCCGCATACAGATCTCGCCAACAGGTGATGAAAATAAACGAACTGCT
>JAZSFI010000510.1:0-4685 GCA_045532135.1 Clostridia bacterium
TGTAGGGGACGGGTTTTCAGTCCCGAAGTCTTTGGTTATTTTATTAAGATACACAAAATACTGAGTTAGAATGTATTCTGAGCCAGTCCCTATTTGCTTTGTATATTGCTTACCTGTCCGCAATTCTCAAAATCGCTTCTACATCCTCCGTATCCAGCTTCACAAATGCGCCGACCTTGCCGTCCGGGCCGCGTTTGGTGTTTTTCGCCATATAGGGAATGTCCTTTTCATCCGCGCCCAGCTCTCTGAGCGTAACAGGCATCCCGATGGATTTTAAAAACGCTTCGTAGCGCTCAATCCCGGCGAGCGCGGTTTGTTCGGGGCAATCAAAATTCATGTCGCATCCGAACACGTTTACGGCAAAGCGCGCAAAGCGGTTCACATCGTTATGAAGCGTATACCGCATCCATGCCGGAAATACAACGGCCAATCCCGCGCCGTGAGCAACATCGTACATGGCGCTTAATTCATGTTCGATCTGATGGCTCGCCCAGTCGCCGAGTCTTCCCACGCCGCAGGTATCGTTGTGCGCGAGCGTGCCCGCCCACATGATCTGCGCCTGAGCATCGTAGTTGTCCGGCTGATTTACGGCAATGGGCGCGTACTGGATCACTGTTTTTAAAAGCGCCTCGCACAGATAGTCGGTTACGCCGACTTCCTTTTCGTTTGTGAAGTACCTTTCCATGATGTGCGCCATGATGTCGGTTGCTCCGCAGGCGATCTGGTATCTGGGAAGGGTAAAGGTCAGCTCCGGATTCATAAGGGCAAAGCGGGGACGGTTAAAATCGCTCCTTACGCCCCTTTTAAGCCTCGTTTTCTCCTGCATGATCACAGAGCTGTTCGAGCTCTCCGATCCCGTTGCAGACAGCGTTAAAACGCAGCCCATGGGCAGGGTTTTCGTGATCTTGGCTTTTCCGCTCCAAAGGTCCCAAAAATCTCCGTCGTAGCACGCGCCGTGGGCAATCGCTTTGGCGCTGTCAATCGCGCTTCCGCCGCCGACAGCCAAAACGCAGTCGCACTTTTCCTTTTTTACAAGCCCGATTCCCTCGTATACCTTCGTGTCTCTGGGGTTGGGTACCGCGCCGCCAAGCAGCACATACTCAACGCCCGCTTCCTCAAGAGAAGCTTTTACGCGGTCAATGAGACCGCTTCTAACAGCGCTTCCGCCGCCATAGTGAATGAGACACTTTGTTCCGCCGATTTTTTTGATCTCCTCGCCCGCTTTCATTTCCGCGCCGCGGCCAAATACAAATTTCGTGGGCTGGGTATATTCGAAATTCAGCATCCGATCACCCGCATTTCCTTGGTGTATTCGTTGAGCGTTTCGCAGCCGTCCTCGGTAACAGCCACAAGATCCTCAACGCGCACGCCAAACGAACCGGGCAGATAAATGCCGGGCTCGACGGAAAATACCATGCCGGGTTCGCAGACGGCCTCGCTGACTGCGCTGACGTCCGGGAACTCATGCACTTCAAGGCCGATTCCGTGACCGGTTCTGTGGATGAAATACTTTCCGTAGCCCGCGTCCTCTATGACCTTTCTTGCGGCTCTGTCCACGTCCCTGAGCTTTACGCCGGGTTTGACCGCGGCACGGCCTGCAGCGTTTGCGCGCTCGACGATCTCATACACCTTTTTCTGTTCCTCGGTTGCGGATTTAAAAAATACCGTGCGTGTCATGTCGGATGAGTACGCATTCAGACTCGCTCCAACGTCCAGAATAACGGAATCGCCCGCTTTGATAACGGTGTCATCCGTCGCATGGTGAGGCCCGGCGCAGTTTGCGCCAAAGCAGATGAGCGAATCAAAGCTTTCGCCGCCCGCGCCAAGACGCTTGGCCTCGTTCATGTATATATTTGCAATCTCGCTTTCCTTAACGCCGTCCGAAAGCGCACAAATCGCCTTATCAATCGCCTTGTCGTTTAAGCGCGAGCTTAACCGCATAAGGTCGATTTCTTCCTCGGTTTTGAGCATTCTGGCTCTGTCCACAGCGGGAGAACCAATTAAAGGTTTGATATCGCTTCTTCTTTCCATGAGCGGAAGCGCAAAGCGGCACGCCCATTCCTTGTCAAAGCCGACGTTTCCGGAAACAATGCCCTCGGACAAAACGGAAATGCAGTCGTCCGTGTCGTCGTATTCGACAAGCTTTGCGCCCTCAACGCTTCCCACCGCAAACAGACGGTTGGCAAACAGCGTCGCGTCGCCGTTTTCAAGAACGGATAAAACCACCATTCGCTCGCCCGGATGGATGAACTTGCCCGTCAGATAGAAAATGCTGTTGGGCGCGGAGATAAGAAGCTGCTTAATCCCCATTTTATGCATATTTTCAGTCACTTTGGAAAGCCTTTCGGTTTTCATGCGTCCGCCTCCTTTTTACACTCGATAATCCAGTAGCTTTTTTCCTTCGCAATCACTTCAACGTGATCAAATTTTTCCATAAGATGCGTCTTGGCGCTCGGCGCGCCCTGCTGCTTGCGGATCACAACATACAGTGCGCCGCCTTTGTTCAGATTCTCACTCGCCTGATCGAACATTTTGTAGATGACCGCCTTGCCCGCTCGGATGGGCGGATTGGTGAGAATAAAATCAAATGATCCCGGAACATCGTCCATTGCGTCGGACTTTATAACGGCCGCATTGAAAACGCCGTTTTCCTTCAGGTTCTTTTTTGCCAGCTCCATCGCACGTTCGTTGACGTCCGACATCACAATTTCCGTTTCCGGGTATTTTTTGCCCACGGAAACGCCCACAGCGCCCCAGCCGCACCCAAGGTCCAGAATCCGTCCATAGAGCGCCGGAAGCGCCTCTAAAAGCGTTCTGGTGCCGAAATCGAGGGCGTCTTTGGAGAACACGCCGGAGTCGGTGTTGAAAACGATGCGGTTGCCCAGAATCTCGGTTTCAAACTTCGCATATTTGTGCTCGGATGTGGGTTTTGAGGTAAAATATTGTTCGCTCATTGGTTCATCTCCGTAAGAACATATAGTTCGTGTATTTCATTTTCGGTAAGCTCGCGGAATTCGCCTTCTGAAAGCGCTTCATCCAGCTCGATCATGGCAATTTTCTCTCTGTGCAGGCGCTTAACCGGATGTCCGACACGATCCAGCATGCGCTTTACCTGATGATATTTTCCCTCTGTCACATAAACAAGACACTCGGATTCTTCATCATTTACCGAAAGAATTTCAAGCCGCGCAGGTTTTGCTGTAAAATCCTTAAACGCAATGCCCTTTTCAAAGGCGGAAACGCAGTTCATATCCAGTTTCCCTTCGACTGTGGCGCGATACCGCTTCGTTACTTCCCATTTGGGAGAAATCAGCCTGTGCGCAAGCTGACCGTCGGTGGTCATGAGGACAAGTCCCGTCACATCCTTGTCCAGCCGTCCGACAGGACCGATTCCGCGCTTTAAAAATACCTCCGGCAAGAAATCGGCCACCGTTTTTGCACCCTTACCGTCCTCCGTTGCCGTCAATACGCCCGCCGGCTTATGAATCATCACATGGATGTGTTTTTTGACGGAAAAAACTTCGCCGCCGATTTCAAGTTCCGTCTCCTCTTTGACGTTTGCGCCGGGGTCGCGCAGAGTGTTTCCCTCCGCCTTCACACGCCCGGAAGCGATCAGTTTTTTTGCCTCGCTTCTGGTAAAACCCAGCATGGAAACGAGTTTATCAAGTCTCATAAAGCGTTAATTTTTCTCCCTTTCGGCGTTTTATTCATCATACCACGCTTTCGCGTTTCGCACAATAGAAAAACCCCAAAATAAATAACATCAACTAAATGCAGAATGCGCAAAAACGTGGTATAATAATATAGAAAGAAAATTTGCATAACGAGGTTAAACTCATGTCCAATCAAACGAATTATGACGAGAGCAATATCCAGATTCTGGAAGGCCTTGAGGCGGTCAGACGCCGCCCCGGCATGTACATCGGCTCCACCGACGAGCGCGGCCTTCACCATCTGGTATATGAAATTGTAGATAACGCCGTGGATGAGGCGCTGGCCGGATACTGCAAAAATATCCACGTACGCCTGCATGCCGACGGCTCTGTTTCCGTAGAGGACGACGGCCGCGGCTTCCCTGTCGGCATCCATCCGAAAGTCGGCCGTCCTGCGGTCGAAGTATGCTTAACCATCCTGCACGCAGGCGGAAAGTTCGGCGGCGGGGGCTATAAGGTTTCCGGCGGTCTGCACGGCGTAGGCGCATCGGTTGTAAACGCGCTTTCCAGCCACCTCATGGTGAACGTTCATCAGGACGGCAAGATCTATCAGCAGGAATATGAGCGCGGAAAGATCCTTTACGACCTGAAGGTTGTAGGCTCGACCGACCACACCGGCACCATCATCCGATTCTGGCCGGACGTGAAGACCGGAGAAAATCCCGAGCCCGGTATCTTCGAAACCGGCAAATTCGAGTTCGATACGCTTAAAACCCGTTTCCGCGAAATGGCCTTTTTAAACAAGGGCATCCGCATCACGCTGGACGACGAGCGCGTCGAGCCGAAGCTTTCAAAAACCTATCACTACGAAGGCGGCATCATGTCCTTCGTAGAATACCTGAACAAGAATAAAACCTGTCTGTTTGAAAAGCCCATCTACATCGAGGGCATGAAAGACGGAAGCACCGTTGAAGTCGCCCTTCAGTGGAACGACGGCTATAACGAAAGCGTCTTCACCTTCGCAAACAACAT
>JAZSFI010000546.1:0-4436 GCA_045532135.1 Clostridia bacterium
CGATCCCAAAACCGCTGAAAAGGTATTGGAAATCACCGACAAGATCGTAAACGAGAACAAGCTAACCACCATCATGATTACCCACAACATGGCAGACGCGCTTGCCCATGGAAACCGGCAGATCATGATGAATCAGGGCAAAATCATCGTGGATGTCAAGGGTGAGGACAAGAAAAAGTTGACGGTAAACGACCTTCTTGAACTTTTCACAAAGGCCAGCGGAACGCAGTTTGCGTCTGACCGCGCACTTCTTTCCTGAAAAACGATGCGCGCTTTGCATTTGCCTTGCAAAGCGCGTGTTTTCATGTATAATGGAAGAAAAAGGTTCGGGAGTCATTATGAAAAACGTCATTCACATCTTCGGCGCGTCCGGTTCAGGCACGACGACGCTCGGAAAGAAGATTTCCGCGGAGCTGGGTTTTTTCTTTATGGATACGGACGATTATTTCTGGAGTGAGGCGGATATCCCCTATACGGTCAAACGTCCGAAAGAGGAGCGGCTTATCCTTATGAAACGGGATATCGAAGAAAACGAAAACGTCGTTGTGTCCGGGTCGCTCACCGGGTGGGGCGACGCGCTCATTCCGCTTTTTACGCTGGCCGTGCGCGTAAATACGGATACGCAAACCCGAATTGAACGCCTGAAAGAAAGGGAATATGCGCACTTCGGAGACAGAATAAGACCGGGCGGCGACATGCATGAAGCGCACCTTGAATTTCTGGCCTGGGCGGCAAGGTATGACGACGGCGACGAAGAGATGCGAAGCCGCATTCACCACGATCGCTGGCAGAAGCTTTTAACGTGCAGGCTTCTGACGCTTGACGGCGCAAAGGACCTTGAAGAGAATTTCGCTTTTGCCAGACGGGCGATCGAAGCGGGAGGAAAAACGTGATGGCGATAACGGTTAAGAATTTTCAGATTATGACGGACATCGACCTTGCGTGGAATCTGTTGACAAAAAGCTGTATGCCCTTGGGAAACAACGGCATGCCTGCGCCGTTTTTTGAATATGCGCTGTCTTCCGGCTGGATGGACAAAAATCAGCTGTATCTGAACCGCTTCTGGATGGACGAAGATCAGCCGGTTGGATTTGTGTATTACGAAAACCCTGCAAACAACATCTTTTTCGCCCTTCTTCCGGGCTATGATTTCCTTGCGGAAGACATGATCGCCTATGCCGATCGATATATGCCTCAAAAGGCGGGAGAGAGGGAGCTTGTGCTGTTTCCCGGTCAGAAGGCGCTGATTGCGGCGGCGGAAAAGATGGGATATACGCTTTCGTACAGCTATGACGACATGTTGCTGGATTTTGACAAAACGACGCTGAATCATCCGCTGCCCGAGGGCTTTCACTTTGTCAAGTACAGCGAACTTGATCCCGTCAAGCTCGCCGTGTGCTGCTGGAAGGGGTTTGACCATGAGGACAAGGGCCCGTTTGAAAACTGGGAGGACGAAGACCCCGGAACGGACTGGAATCCGCAGAAGGCGTATCGGGGCGTGATCAATTCGTTTCTTGCGCCGCCGCCGCATTCCACGTATGAATACGAGGTTGTGATTGCGGATGAAAGCGGGGAATACGCTTGCTATTCGGGCATGTGTTGGGTGAAGGAAAACAGCCTTGCTTACATGGAGCCGCTTTGCACCATCCCGAAATACCGTGGAAAGGGTCTTGCGGCTGCCGCGCTTACAAAACATTATCAAACCTTCAAGCCCATGGGCGCAAAGTATATGACGGGCGGCGACAATCCGTTTTATGCAAAGATCGGATATACCGAAAAGATACGATGGATGCACTATAAAAAAGAAAAATAAAGAAGAGGCTGTCTCAAAACAAGTTTTGCCTTTGATTTTAACGAAATGCTTCTTAAAAACATGAATCACGGGAGGGGAAACCCGTCCCCTACAGGAAGAAACCATCGTGTTTCCGTTGTAGGGGACGGGTTTGCCGTCCCGGTTCGGTGTTTTATGCTTTTAATGAGACAGCGCCTTCCTTACGGGAGTATTTTCACCGTATCTCCGCGTTTTGTGAGCTTTGCGATTGTTTCAATCTCAGCGTTCCCGACCGCAATACAGCCCGCCGTCCAATCGCCCGAAAGGTTGTCCGGGTGCCCGCCGTGGATCATCACAAAACCGCCGAGGTTTGTTTTCCATGGGGGACGGACGCGCAGCAGGTCGCAAAGCAGAATGCGCATGGCGGTCATTGCTCCGATGCGTTTTTCGCGCTGGGCAAGATACGCGTCCTTTCGGTTCGGATAGCTGATGCCGAGCGCGATATGATATTTGCTTTTGGTATTGATGTGCGTGATATGATACGCACCTTCCGGCGTTTTCATGTCTCCCTCCTGCGTCTTTGCGCCAACGGGACATTTTCCCAGCGAAACTTTTGCAGAAAAGAGAACTTCGCCTGTAACTGAGAGCACTTCGAGCGTTCTTGAATGCTTGATGATTCTGATCATGGCTTTGTTGTAAATAAGGCGCTTGTATCGCCGGTCAGTTCTCTGAGTTCCGATACCGTTACAAAGCGATAGCCGCTTAAAATCATTTCGCGAAGAAGATCATAAATGGCTTCGCTCGTGGCCTTTGAAGATTCGTGCAGCACCAAAATCGCTGTGTCATAGGCGGCGGAAAGTGCGCTGTCGCGCACGGTTTCCTTTGTCGCGTCCGCCAGCATGTCCGGCAGAATTTTCGACCAGCCGATGAACGGGCGCGTGTCGAGGAAGGTTGCAAACAGGCGCGCGGAAAGATTGGCGTCCGGGGCGCGCAGTACCGTTGCTTCGCGTCCGACAGCTTTGACAATAGCTGCGTCGGTGCGGGCGAGGCTTTTTGAAATATCCACGACGCTTGAAGTATTCAAACTGTCGTTGGCATAGGTGTGATTTCCGATTTCGTGGGGGGTGCTTTTTAAAAGCGCCGCGGTTTTTGCATTTGCCTGCACATTTTTTCCAAGCAGGAAGAATGTGGCCTTTACGCCGAATGCATCCAGCGCCTGTAAAATCTCTTCTGTATATTCCCCGGGGCCGTTGTCGAAGGTGAGGGCAATGGTTTTGGTCTTGACGATGGGGTTGTCAATGACGGTGACAGTGCACATGCAGGAGAGCGCGCCGTCCTCAGTGGACGCGGTGATGACCGTCGCGCCCTCAGACTGGGCGTAAAGCGTCCCGTCAATGACAGCGCAGACGCTTGGAATACTGCTTTCCCATTTCAGCTGAGGAACCACGGCGGATTCCGACTGCGCAACGACGGTCAGATCAAGCGTTGTGTGTTCGGTCAGGATGTAGTTGTTGAGCGGGAAATTGATCTCGCGCGTGTCTTCAACGATGAAAATCTCCGTCTCAAAGGTGAGGCCGTCGGCGGTTTCGGCGCGCAGAATGGTTTTGCCCAGTTCTCCCGGCGTGACCACGCCGTCCTGAGAGACGGCTGCAATTCTTTCGTTTGCCGAAGAAAAGGAAACAATTCTGTCCGCCGCGCCTTCGGGCGTAAATACGATTTCGGGCGTAAAGGGATCGGATGCGACATAGATTCGGTAAGCGTCTTTTTCAAATGCCGCGCCCGTGACCTTTTCGCTCACATGAACCGTGCAGGAAGCGGTCATGTTGTTTTCGGATGTACAGGTGATGACTGCGCTTCCAAAGCCCACTGCTATAACCTGTCCGTCCTGAACAAGCGCAACATTTTCATCGGAGCTTGTCCAGCTGAGGCGGGCGTCTTCGGCAATTTTGGGGGTAATTACGGGCGAAAGTGTGATTTTCCTGTTTTCGCGCGTGAGATAGACGTCTTTTTCGGAAAAATCAAGCGTTGCAGGCACTTTTGCAACGATGATTTCAGACATGGCATAAACGCCGTTTTCGGTTTTGGCGCGGATCTGGCATGTGCCTTCCTTTACGGCGGTGACTACGCCTTGGGAATCGACGCGCGCAATGGCTTTGTTGCTGGATTCCCATGTGAGGGTGCGCTTCTGAGCATTGCCCGGGAATACGTATGCGTCCAGCGCGCGGCTGTCGCCGGGGGAGATCATAAGGGTTTGCGGGTCGATCAATATGCTTGTGACTTCCGCAGGTACATAGACCGTTGCCTGTGCAGTCATGCCGTTTACGGCCAGAACCGTGATCAGCGCGGTTCCGTAGCCGACGGCGGTCACTTTTCCGCTTTGATCGATTTTGACGATGGATTCATCGTCCGAAAACCACTTGACGCGCTTGTCGTCTGCGGTGAAGTTGATTTCTTCCTCCATTTGATGCGTGCTTCCGAGGGGAAGCTCAATGTGCGTTTCCTTCAGGGAAATATTTTTTACCGCGTTTCCTGTGACATTTACGGTAAGGGTTGCGTAATCGCCGCTTTCAATCATCGCGCGCACGGTGGTTGAACCGGCGGCGTGCGCCGTGATTACGCCCTTCTGTGAAACGGAAGCGATGTATTCGTTTTCGCTTGTCCAGAG
>JAZSFI010000021.1:0-4602 GCA_045532135.1 Clostridia bacterium
CACTGGCTCTTTGCCTTTTTCTGAAGCTCCTCGGCGGAAATGATCTGAAGATCATAGAGCCTTGCCGCCATCACGAGGAAAAGAAAAAAGAAACCGAAAATGGTCAGTACAATTCGCCGCCTGATCACAGGTCCTGTCGGAACCATATCCCGCCTCCCGATTCATTATTTACGGCCTGCCGGACGCATCCGCCGTATGGATTTCATCGGAAGTAGTTCTCTTGATACCGCTTAAAACATGAACGCTTTCATTTTTCGGAGAGATCATGTTAAGCTCTGTTCTTGCTCTGTATTCAATGGCGCTGTCGCTTGTTAAACCGTCAAGCTCTCTTTGTGCATTATCAACGCTGGCTCTCATCTGTTCTTTGACTTCATTTATGATGTTGTATTCTTCCTTAATGTCCGAAATGTGGTTAAGTTTTCCAATCACCATGGAAAGCATCAGAACAAGAATCGCAACCGTCGCAATTTCAAGCGCGATCAGGCGGATTTTTTCCTGTTGCTTTTTTCTTCTGTTCTGCTCCCTTGCGTTTGACACATTATCTACCCGGAAGGCATCGCGGCTTCGCGTCTGATAGCGCGCACGGCTGTATTGTCCGTTGTCCCAGCTGTACGGTACGGGTGCCCTGCCGGTGATTTGCTTCTGCGTGCGTTCCATTCATTGCCGCCTCCCTTATTTTCTATAAAACTTCATTAGTTTCTATGCCTGACTCTTGGAAAAATACGTGTCGTTTATGTATTTTAAGGTGTTTTGAACAAGTTCGTTTGTTTCAATCTGTAATCCCGTAACCTTATCCGGGTGCCAAAGTTCCAGATTATCGCCGACGCCCATGAACTTGGCTTCTTTTGCGCCGCCAAGAAAATCATCCCTTAAATCTGTCGGAATCAGAACGCGGCCCTGATTGTCCAGATTGGAATTTGCATATGCATGGGAAAGAATGAATCGGATGTAGTTTCTTCCGACAATGTCGGTTTCCGGAATCACAGAAAGCTTACTGAGTTTTTCATCCCATCTCTCTTTCGGATAAAACGCGATCGTCCGTAAATCGTTGTTTAAGCCGATGGTGAAATTCTCTCCCAGCGCTTCTCTGTAGTTAGCAGGAATGAATATACGGCCCTTGGGATCAAGGGTATGCTTCGCAGAACCGGTAAACCAGTTCACAATCATACCGAATCCCTCCGTTTCCTCTATATTCACACCACTTTGCACCATTATTATACCACGTCACTTGCTTTTTTGTCCACATTTATTGTCTTGCGCACACAAATAAACTGCTTTTTAACGCGTTAATTTTTGGTTATTTTTCATTTTCTCCGTTTATTACACACAAAAAGGAACGTTTCCGATCGGAAACGTTCCTTTTTGCAGGTTTAGGGCTCTATTCTATTACGGTGTGAATTCTGAAATTTAGTCCGTCGCACGAGACCTGGTGGTAGACAATGCCTTCGAGTTCTCCTCTGAAAGCGCCGTGAAGCGCGCTGCCGTGAAGATGTCCGTATACAACATGCTTTACGTCAAATTCCTTCAAAATGCGCGTAACTTCGGTGTTTCGCATGTTGTCGGAAAGCGGCGGATAGTGGAGCATGCAGATGCACGTAAGATCCGGCGCAATGCGTCTTGCATGTTCAAGCGACATTGTAAGGCGCTTCAGCTCCCTTTGAAAGATGCGCTTATCATCCTCTGCGACTTCTTCTGTCGGTAAAATCCATCCACGCGTTCCCGCAAACACATATTCATCCAGAATCAGCGCATCATTCTGAAGCGCAAACATGTTCTTTTGAAGCTTATCGCGAACGCGTCCGATGGAGTTCCACCAGTAATCGTGATTGCCGCGCGTGATAATCTTCTTTCCGGGCAAAGCGCTGATTTTTTCAAGATCCTGAACCGCGTCATCCAGCTGCATTGCCCAGCTGAGGTCGCCCGGAAGAAGCACAATATCGTTTTCCGTTACGCGCTTTGTCCAGTCCTCGCGGATCCGGTCAAAATGGTTTTCCCAATGCTCGCCGAAAATATCCATGGGCTTGTCGTTCCCGGCGGGCAGATGCAAATCGGATATCGCGTATATTGCCACGCTTACTCCTCGTCTTCCTCGTCGTCATCGTCCAGATCGTCGTCGCCGAAGTCGGGCTCTTCGCCGTCAAAGTCTTCGTCGTCTCCGCCGGGCATGTCGATATTGATCTCGTCCATGGCGCTGGGGTCGATGTTGAGGTTGGGGTCTTCGGGATTGATGATGGCGCCTTCCTCTCCTTCAGAGACGGAAGATCTTCTCTGCATTTCCTTCAGGCAGTACATGCAAAGCTCCTGTCCGGGCATTACGGGATGCTCTCCGCATTCGGAGCAAAGCTCAAGGATTTCGTCCACTTCGGCTTCACCGCGAACGTCGCGCTTGCATACCGAGCAAATCTTCTCGTTTTCATAAATGTAATTCAGTTCACAACGGGGACATTTGATCAGTTTCATGAAGAATCCTCCCATATTCAAAAGCCAATTAGGCAATCATTCCCTTGGCTAAAGTCTGACAATTTCATTGATTTTAGCGACATCAAAAGCGTATGATAAGGAAGCATACGGTATACGAAAGGAGAAAAGAAACGTATGAAAACCATGAAAAGAATCCTCTCGGTCTTCCTCTTTGTGTCCCTTCTTATTCCGCACCTTTTCATTTACGAAGCAGACGCCGAAAACACAAGCCTTGAACGGATGATGTTTTCCCTCGTAAACGAGGATCGCGCCCGCTACGGTAAAAGCGCGCTCACGCTTGATCCCGAGCTTTCCGAAATCGCACGCATTAAAGCGCAGGACATGCTCTCAAACGGCTATTTCGCCCACGTGTCGCCCACCTACGGAAACATCCGTCAGATGCTTTCCTCCTTCGGCATTTCCTATCGCGCTGCAAGCGAAAACATCGCCCGCTCCCGTTCGATCTATCACGCGGAAGCCGCTTTTCTCTCTTCCTCCACGGGACACAGACAAACGCTGCTCTCCTCCGCCTGGACAAAGGTCGGCATTGGAATTGCCGTCACGCCGCAGGGCTTTGTGTACGTTTCTCAGGTGTTCGCAAGGTAAAGACACGCTCAGATAAGCTCAAGTTATATCATACACAAAATATGTGTATTGAAAACCCCACAGGATGAATTTTTCAGTTAATTTTGTCCTACATTTTTGGTAAAAAGTGTGTATGACCGCGTTTTTTTGCCCCCAAAGCGCAGAATCAGGCGTTCGGAACGGATATTTGCGTGATTGATAACGGAAACCTCCGCATATCTTACGCCGCGCTTTCGTGCGTCACGCAAAAATCGTTCAATGAGCGAAAGAACAACGGGCGCGGAAAAATGATCCGAACTTGTAATCAGCGTCGTTGCTCGAAGGACGCCTCCCATCCTTTTCAGGGATACAAGATATCCGCTTGCCTCGCCGCCTGTTAATGCAATGTAAGAATATCTTTTGTCGATAAACGGTCGTATTCTTTCTAGGAGAAGGCGCATTTCCTTTTGAGGCGCATCCTTTGAAACGGACAGAATCGCTTTCATCCAGCGGTCTGAAAACACGCCCGGGTTCATCGGCGCAATTTCAACCGAAAATCTCTTTTCCGCTTTCCGCGTCACAACGGAGAGCGGATTTTCATTTCCGGTATCAATTTCGTAAGCATTCTCTGTCTGCATCTCCAAAAAGCCGCACGCTTTTAAAACTCCGCACGAAAAAGATGCATCCGGTCCCGTGAAAGCGCCGCGGGGCTTTGAAAAGTCGCCCTCTCCTGCGCCCATAAAAAAACCGCTGCCGTCGGGCGATATGGGGCCGATCACCTTATCCATTCCCCACGCGCGCTGAAGATTCACAATCGCATCCAGAATCGCCTTTTGCGCGTCCGAATCTTTCTCGCCGTCAAACAAAGAAAAATATCCTGTT
Source organism: Clostridia bacterium (assembly GCA_045532135.1). Lineage (GTDB taxonomy): Bacteria > Bacillota > Clostridia > Christensenellales > Aristaeellaceae > SFHK01. Next base: position 3,907 of record JAZSFI010000021.1, read on the forward strand.
TTCCCTCCGTCTATTCGGTTAAACCGTTCGTCAACGCCGGTAATTGCCCGAAAAACGGGTTTTCCTTCCCGCTTTGCAACCAGATACGCCTGCGGGCCGTTCTGGCTTAATAGGCTTAAAGGGAAAACGGCGTAGCGTTTAAGATATGTTTTTTCTTTTCGCGTATAGCCGCTTAACTTCGCCGCCCGAAAAAAAGCGCGCATGTCCGCGCGCGTTTTACATTCGATGATTTCAAGCATTTTTCCGAATCCATTCTCCGAGTCTCACAACATCCTCGGCGTAAACGCTTTTCAGCGAAGGATTATAAATCATGCTGGCCGGATGGTACATGGGATAGACGACCATGCCGTCTTTTTCCATAAATTTACCATGCACATCTCCGATCGTATACTCATTTCCCAAAAGCGCCTTGAGCGGGACATTTCCCAAGGTGCACACGCATTTGGGATTTACAAGCGCGATCTCCTTTTTAAGCCACGGAAGGAAAAGCTGGATTTCCTCCTTTGTGGGCGGACGGTTCACAATGCGTCCCGCGTCTGAAACTTTGGTCGGACGGATTTTAACGGCGTTTGTAATATACAAATCCTTTCTTTCAAGCCCGGAAAGCGCCAAAAACTCGGTCAAATTCTTTCCGGCCTTCCCGACAAACGGCTTTCCCTGAATGGTTTCCTGTTCGCCGGGCGCTTCTCCGACCAT
>JAZSFI010000243.1:0-4647 GCA_045532135.1 Clostridia bacterium
GATACCAGCTCTTCGAAATCATCGGCTGTTCAGCCGTCACACGATCCATCACAACAGGCGGCTTCGACTGCACATTCCGAAGCTCCTTTTTAAGCTTCTCCACCTCCGCAGTCTTTGCCCACAGCATTTCTTCATACTTGCCAATCACATACAGCGTGTCCTTGTGCTTGCGCCCGATGCAGTCGCCCTGATACGGGCATTCCCTGCAATCTTCCTTCAGCTTTAAGCACTCCCGGCAAGCCTCTTTAAGCTTCCCGACCACCTTCAAAAACTCCCGACCTTCCAATTAAACCCCGCCTTTCCTCTGTCGCCTCGTTCTCCAAAAGGCTCCCTTGTGTAAAGGGAGCTGTCAGCGTAGCTGACTGAGGGATTGCCGCCTCCCGCGTCCTCATTAAATCCCCATTTTCCCAACCAACCAGTAAATCCCCTTAAACACCGCGCACACCGCGAGCAGTCCAAGAAACACCATCGGCACAATATACCAAGGAATCAACACCTCCGCCGCGCGGAATGAGTGGGCGAGTAATGCGTTAATCATGGTATTTCTTCCTTTCTTCCTCCTGAATAAGCTCTGTCAACTTCTTTTCATGCCTTTTGTTTATTATGATTTTCGTATATTCAGCACTGTTGATAAGATGAAGCTCAGTATTGCTATTAGCAACAACCACTCATGTGTGCCCATCCCTTCCCACTCCTTTCTCATGCCCGTTCCTCAAGCAGCTTTGAAAACGGAACTTCCGCGTCGATTCTTTCCATCTCTTCTTTCTTCTTCCGAATTCGCTCCATTGTTTCTTCAAGCTTTGCAGGAGACGAAAAATCATCCAGAATACTCTCAAAAAATCCTTTCCCTTTCATAGCTTCATGTATCGTGCTCTCTAATGCCGGATATCGTTCGTGTAATTCTTCATCGGTCAATGTTCTAATCACATACGCAGCTTTTATCATCTTGCGAATTTCCGGCCATTTTTCTAAAATTTCTTCTACGTACGTTACTCTTCGCGCGTCTTGCTCCATCCCTTCCCGCTCCTTTCTTAATCCGCTCTCTTCGGTTCTTCCGGCAGGTCCATCCAGTATTCCGGATCTCTGCCAAGGCCTGTATATGTCCACTCTGGTTCTCCGGTTTCCCAATTTTTACCTATAACTTGTGCTGTCGCATATCCACCATCTGCATACACAAGCACCTCGATACCGCTCTCCGGTGGGTTTTTCTTCGCGTCCTTCCAATTTGGGGCGGTGGATTCAAGGTACTTGATATAATCCAAAGCGAAAACTTTCGCTATCCCATTAAATGAAAGCGGCTCCGGCTCTTTAAGGAATCTTTTGATCTTGTCTATCTTCCATTGTTCGAGCTTTATTGTTTTCGTCTTTCTTTTCACCGTTCCCATCCCTTCCCGCTCCTTTCTTAATTAAACGGCAGCTTCTTCGGAAGCTTTCAGTCCTCTTTCGATCAAAACTCGAATTAGATCAGCATACGACATTCTGCAGTATTCATCTTCTTTTCTGAGCTTTACGATCTCATCTTCAAGTTCTTTCGTAAGACTTACTGACAATCTCCAGTTTTTCGTCATTGAATTTCCTCCTTTGCTTCAAAAGTGGTGTACCAACACGCTAATAATACCAAAAGTGGTGTACTGTGTCAACCCATAAGTGCATCACTTTACGTTATATTTACTTTACAATTTTGCACCAGTGGTGTATTATATTTGTAATAAATCGAAAGGGGTTATCGTTATGGCTACTACGAAACCGCGTTTTTCCATTACGATCGACGAATCATTATTGAATAAAATAAATAAGCATCAGCGTGACAAAAAATTTGCGACTCAAAACAAGGCCATTCTTGATCTTGTTCAAATTGGATTGGAAGATCTCAAGAGCGATACGAACGAATCAGACAACAGTTTATCTAATAACGAATTAGCGATCCTTGACCTTATAAAGTCGTTGAATGCGAAAGGTCAGCAAAGGATTATAGATTATGCGCTCGACCTTCAGGCTTCCGGGCTTTATTCTAAAGATGCAGAAAATATGGCAATTTGATTGAACTTTTTAAATGAATAAGAAAGGGTGTTTTATATGTCACGTAAATCCAAGGACTCCGGAACTGCTACAATAATCATGGCCGTTATCGTTATTGCTCTGTTTTCAAGTGCGATTGATTTCATCAAGGAAAACTGGGAAGCTTTCGCCGTGATCGGCGTGATTATTGTCGGCATTATTGCAATGGTGATTTCCAGACGTCGCCGTGCCCGTCTGAAGGCGGAATACGCCAGACAGGAAGCCTTGGAAAGAAAAGCGAATGCCGTCAAGAAGCCGCCCGTCTCTGCGCCCATATACACGCCGTCATATACGCCGTCTTATACGTCCGATCCTGAACCAGTAAAGGAAGAATCTGAGCAAAGCACAGAAATTAAAATGCCCACAATTTCGGTGAGCTTTTCAAGCTCATACAGCAGTTCTTCCCGTTCTTCTTCTGCGCGTGAAATGAAGGGGGATAGCCTTCTTCAATCTTTTGATAATTACGTTGCTGTAGACCTTGAAACAACCGGTCTTAATCCTTCTGATGAAGAAATCATAGAGTTTGCTGCTGTTCGCGTTGTGAATGGTCAGGTTGCAGATACTTTTTCATCGCTTGCCAATCCGCGCCGCGAAATCTCCGAAGAAATTACGAAAATAACGGGCATTACAAACGAAATGCTGAAAGATGCTCCCGATGTTGCTGATGTTTTAAAGGATTTTCTTGCATTCGTGGGGGATAGTGTTGTCGTAGGCCATAACGTCAATTTTGATATCAACTTCATTTATGATTCCTGCGAACGACATGGACTTGGAACCTTCTCAAATAACTTTGTTGACACCATGCGCATATCTCGAAAGTGCACAGTCGGTGCGCGTAACCATAAACTTGATACGCTGTTAAAGCATTACGGCATTGTCAACGACAACGCGCACCGTGCGCTATCGGATACTTTGTGCACTCAGCAGCTTTATGAGATTATCAAAACGTGCATCTTTGTGGATAAGGTATGGCCTGAAACACGGATCTTCGGAAAATACACGAATGAAGCAATCTATAATACATTCGTGGATATGATTAAACCCGCCGATAACACCACCGAACTAAAGGTTCTCACTAAAAATACCTTCATTCGTTTCTTTGGCCAGAATGCTTTTACCATCCGTTTAAATTCCCGTTCTGCATTCTTTTCTACAGAAAATGAAGTTGCGCGCGATTTTGTGTCTAAAATCCCTGAATCATACATTCAAAAGGAAACGCAGTTCGTTTTCCCGCTCACAGCAGAAAAAGAATATAAATCTGTTATTTCCGATCTTGTAAACGCCGTTTACAATGCCATAAAGCCTCAATAGCACTTAAATCAGCTCAAAATCCGTCGGGAACATCTCCAGCACCCGTATGCTTTCACCGTTGACAGACGCGGCGGTGTTGATGTAAACGCACCTGTCTTGCTTGCATACGAACTTTCGAATCGTAGGGAACTGGGGATAATCGACGTAGGATCTGGAGTAGCTTTTGATTGCGCTGTTTTTCATGATTTTTCCCTCCATATTTTTATTGATTGCCCACGAATTTCCGTGGGTAATTTTTATAAATTTTTTCGGTCTGTATTACGTTCTATTTAAATCGCTCAAAATGAGCTAAATAACGTTGCAAATCGCACAAAATGTGCTATAATTTAGATAAAAAAAGGAGTGATTTTCATGTCCGAAGAAAACGAAAAACCGCTGTCGAAAAAGGAGCTACGCACGAAGGAACGTATTGCTCTCGGAAAGCGTATCGCGCGTCTGCGCAAGGAGGCCGGATATTCCACGCAGGGCGACCTTGCCGCCCGGCTTCCGGGCGTTGATCGTAATCTGGTCAGCAACTGGGAGATCGGGCACTGCGCCCCGGATATCTTCTTTATCCCTACATTGTGCCGCGCGCTCAATTGCACGTTTGCGCAGTTTTTCGGCGAATCCGTCTTTTACTCTGAACACGATATCGAGATGATAGCCAAGATCGCAACCCTCACTGCCGAAGAGCGGCAGGAGTGCTTGAATTACATCGACTTCATCATCCATCGCCGCCAACCGGACCCGATGGCGAAAAAATAGCAGAATTCAAGCGGTTTCGCAAGGTTCAGTTATGAACCCTTCGGTTCATTTCTTGCCTTTGCCGGTTCATTTACAGCCTCCGCGCGGTCATTATAATGACCCTTCCGGGTCACATATGGCCTTAAAATCCATCAAATTGAGCTAAAATCAGTTCTTTTAATACCTTTTTGACGCAGTCCACAACTGACCATGAAAGGAGCGAAAAACATGCATGAAACCTCCCCGCCCGGCGAAACAGGCCTTTCGATTTCAGGTTTTAAATACAATAACGATGCGATTTTAGACGCTTTTGAGTTTAAAAAGGCCAACGATCCCGCATTTAAAAACGTAACAAGCCTTTGTGCGTTCGCGGAAAAATTCGGTCTATCCGAATCCACCTGTAAGCGTGTGTTCAAAGGCCGCGCGACGGATTTCACGGTTTCCGTCCTCTGGTATATCTGCAAGATCCTCGGCCTCGACCCGGCTGTCGTTTTGTACCTCGCTCCGTCCCGGGATTATGCGCGCGAGGAACGCGATTATAATCCGACCTTGATG
>JAZSFI010000089.1:0-2035 GCA_045532135.1 Clostridia bacterium
CCCCGGCGCCCGGCGGCGCCCCCCGGTATGAAAACAACGGCTACATTGCCTTCGGCGAATAATCGTACATAAAAACAATCCCGCGCTGTCGTTATCGATTGCCCGGGATTGTTTTTCGCGTTTTGCAGTTTGCAAGCATGCAGCATGCTCTCTTTTTTATTTTCCGATTTCATCCGACAGCGCCTGCGCCTGCTCGCGGGAAATCGAACACAGCGCAGAGAAGTTGCCGCCCAGACACTTATCAATAAACTGTCTGGCTTTTTCGTCGTTTCCGCGCTCATGGTTAATTTTGGCGATGAAATAGAGCGTGGGCACCTGCGTGGGCTTTTCGCGGAAAGCGTGGGCGAAATACTCATATGCCTTGTCCGGATCGCCCATGTGGTAATAAAGCTGTCCCAGATTGTCGAGCGTTCCGGGATCGTCCTCATCGTACTCCAACGCTTCCGTATTATATCGAAGCGCTTCTTCAAAGTCGCCCGTCTGAAGCGCCTTTTCGATCAGATAATAGCCAAGCACGGTATAGATGAATTCGCTCTTTCCGTGTCTTTCCATATCCTTCAGGATTTCAATGGCGCGGTCGAGATTGCCCATTCTCCACATACACACGCTGTAGTTCTGACGAAGCTGTTTTTTGCTTCTGTCATCCAGACGCAGTTTTTCACATTCCAAAAAAAGCTCGCGGGCTCTTTCGTATTGCCCGAAACGCATAAGCAGCGTTGCATACGCCATAACGATGTTTCCTTCTCTGCAGCCCGCGTCATACGCTTCCTTATACATCTGAATCGCCTTGTCGTGCATTGCCTTTCCCTTGGCAGGATCGCTGTTCATCAGCTGATTTCCGCGAATATGCCACTGGAACGCGCGGCGGCCCTTCTGATTAACAAAAAACTTCATTTTTTTCCATCCTCCGAATTTTCTTGTTTTTCTATTTTTCTGATAAGTCTTTCTTCTCTGTGAAAAAGCGCTTCCTTTTCATCCTCACTGCACGATAAAAGCGCTTCACGCGTAAATCTCAGCGCTTCCTTGAAATTACCCAAGCGATGCTCATAAACCTTGGCGCTTTCGACTTTGGGAAACGCGCCCATCTGCCGCCTTCTGATCATGCACTCAAGCACATTCAGCGCCAAGTCATATTTGCCGTTTTTTCGGTAAATATGATAAAGCCTGAAATTGGCTTCTCCGCCGAGGTCTGAAGCGCGGATGGTTTTTATCGTTGTCATTCTCGGCATCGCTGCCACGCGATACATTTTCTGCGCCTGTTCCCATTCGCCCATCTTCTCAAACGCTTTTCCAAGGCTCAGCTGGTCCATCGGATCCGTCGCATTCTCCGGGCGCGAATAAGCGTCCAGAAGGCGCACAAGAAGGTGCATAAGGGTAATGATGTCCTGACGGTTGTGATCGATGACGTCTTCAAGAAGCGTAAGATCGCCTGTTTTCAGATAAGTAAAATACCGCTCCGGCACTTCGCTTCCGGGAATATCTCCATCGCGTTCAAACCCAAGGATTTCTTTTTCAAGATTGCAAAGCCTGCAGCTTCCGAGCCTCAGCTTCCAAAGCCGCTTTGCGGGGTGCAACAGATCCAGCTGATGAAGCTCAAAATATTTATCCTGCATCCGGTTCATGGTAAAGCGTGATTTCAAAAGCGGCATGTCAAACGTTTTTCCGTTGAAGTGGATCACCGTGTCCTTGTCCGCCATGAGGGTTGAAATCCTGTCCAGCATCTCTCCCTCGTGCGCATACGTCGGCATGAGAAGCTGCTCAACCGTAAGTCTGCCTTTTTCAACATACCCAACGCCCACCAGGAACGCAACCGTCCCTGCGCCGCCGGAAAGGCCGGTGGTCTCCGTGTCCAGAAAGAGCGCTTTTTCGATGTTGAACGCGCCGCCCGTGTAACCAAGGCGCCGGAGCGCTTCAGGCGCAGCGGAATACAGCCGTTCGTCCGCCATCTCGATATGCACCCTTCGGATCATGGGCGCAAGGGGCGCGCGCGGCGTTTCGGCTGTGGCAGTCTTCATTGCGCTCAGTTTTCTCAGAA
>JAZSFI010000106.1:0-3173 GCA_045532135.1 Clostridia bacterium
CTTTTCTTCAATAAGACGGTTGATACCATAAAGGGCTACACGACGGTAATCGCCGATAATACGTCCTCGACCGTAAGCATCAGGCAAACCTGTGATTACATGGCATTTTCTAGCCGCTCGCATTTCATCAGTATACGCTCTAAAAACGCCGTCATTGTGGGTGGTGCGGTATTTAAAATCGCTTTCAACGTTCTGCGAAAGCGTGTAGCCGTAGGCCTTGCACGCTTTTCGCGTCATATTGATGCCGCCGAACGGGTTTACGCCGCGCCGCAGGGGGCGGTCAGTCTGAAGTCCCACAATCAGTTCGTTTTCCTTGTCAAGATAGCCGGGCTGATAGCTGGTTAAGGAAGAAACGGTCTGCGTATCGATATCAAGTACGCCGCCGAAGCGCTGTTCAAGCTCAAATAAATCGTTCAGCTTGCGCATAAGCTTTTTGGTTCTCCCGGTTGCCGGTGCGAGGAAGGATTCGTCGCCTTCATAGGGGGTATAGTTTAACTGTATAAAATTCCGGACATTGATTTCTTCCGTCCATGCGCCCGTTTTAAAACCGGTCCACTGATTAAACTGCATGTGCATATCCTCCTTTAAGCGGGATAATATTTCATCTTTAAAGAAAACAAAAAGGCAGCTTCGTTTTCTGAAAAGAAGCTGCCCAGACGGTCGGCAAAAAGTAAAAGCGTCGATTCCCCGGTGGTATGCTCCACCTTTCTCCGTCAGTGTGTCGGCGCTTCGTATGAAACTATCCAGATGATAGCATATGCGTATTTATGTGTCAAGCAAAGCCAATGGGTGAAAACGGTTAAGTTTGTGACGAATGCAAGGTGTTTCAGAGAATCTTTTTAGTTTACATAAAGTGAAAGCTGTGATATACTTAGTATAGAGACAATCCCAATAAAAAGCATGAATCTGGGGGCGTAAACGAATGAATATTACCGAAAGACTGAATGGAGATTTAAAGGAATATCAGTCGATTCCCTTCTGGAGCTGGAACGACAAGCTGGAACCCGAAAGGCTCAGAAAACAGATCCGCGAAATGAAGGCGGCCGGTATCGGCGGTTTTTTCATGCATGCGCGCGGCGGTCTTATGACCGAATACATGTCGGATGAATGGTTTGACTGCATCAGGGCCTGTATTGACGAGGCAGAAAAGCAGGGCATGGACGCTTGGGCATACGACGAAAACGGCTGGCCCAGCGGTTTTGCAGGCATGAAGCTTTTGGAGGATCCTGCGAATCATGCGCATTATCTGACGTGCGAGGCAAGCGCGGGCTTTGATCCCGAGGCGCTTGCGTGCTATCGCGTGGAAGAAGGTCAGCTCATCCGCGTGCTTGAGGACGAAGGGGAAAGCTGCATTTGCCTGTTTGACAGAACCAACCCCACAAACGTGGATATTTTAAACTGGAAAATCGTTCGCGCGTTCATTGACGAGACGCACGAGAAGTATTATGAGCGCTTCAAGGGCGATTTCGGAAAAGTTCTGGCCGGTTTCTTTACCGATGAACCCCAGTATTTCCGCTATGAAACCGCTTATTCGCCTGTGATGCTCAAAAAATACAAAGATACATACGGCGAGGATCTTCTTAATGAGCTTGGCGCATTGTTTATCGACTGCAAGCAGAGCGACAGACTGCGCTGGCGCTATTGGAAGATGATGAACGATCTTTACAACACTGCGTTTGCCAGACAGATTTACAAGTGGTGCGATGAGCACAACTGCAAGCTGACCGGTCACTCAATCGAGGAGAGAGACCTTTTCGGCCAGATGATGTGCTGCGCTGGCATCATGCCGTTTTATGAGTACGAGCACATTCCGGGCGTGGACTGGCTGGGAAGAAACATCGATACAGAGATGACGCCCAAGCAGGTCGCAAGCGCGGCGCAGCAGCTGGGCAAAAAGCATGTTTTGACCGAAACCTTTGCCTGCTGCGGCTGGGACGTAACGCCCACGGAGCTCAAACGAATCGCTGAGTGGCAGTATGTAAACGGCGTAAACCTCATGTGCCAGCATTTGTATCCCTACTCCGTGCGCGGCCAGAGAAAAAGGGACTATCCGGCGTTTTATTCAGGCCACAATCCGTGGATGAAGGAATTCAAGCATTTCAACGACTACTTTACCGCCCTGGGCTATATGCTTTCCGAAAGCCAGGAGGTTGCCGAGACGCTGGTCATTCATCCGATTCACTCCGCTTACTTTACCTTCAAGCGCAACGAGCCCGGCTGCGTGAGCGATCTGAACAACCGTTTCCAGACGCTCGTCGAATCCCTTGGCGCGCGCGGAATCGGTCACCACTACGCCGATGAAACGCTCCTTGCCAAATACGGCTCCGTCACCGAGAAGGGCAGAATCAACGTTGGAAAGTGCAGCTATTCCTATGTCGTTGTTCCGGATATGAAGGGACTGGACAAAACGACGGTTGAAATTCTCAAGAAATATGTGGCAAACGGCGGCAAAATCTACTTTGCAGGTGAGTTTGTTCCCACGCACATCGACGGCGTGAAGGGCGACATCGGACTTGCCAGCAATATCACTTTTGAAGATCTGAAAAATCCCGGAGTTTCCACGAACAGAACTGATACAGCTGTGCGCATGACCATCCGCAAAAGCGCGTTCGGAAACTTTATTTATGCGGTCAACCTTTCAAAGGACGTCAGGGAAGACATTACCATTCATGTAAACGCCCATGGCGCAAAGAAGTTCAACCTTGAAAAGCGCGCCTTTGAACCGATCCATTTTGAAGAAGCGCCCGCAGGCGGCATCGACCTTCCGCTTTCTTTAAAGCCCTGTGAGTCCGTTGTCATTTTCTTGTCCGCAACGGCCAGAGCTGCCGAAAAGAAGGTTCTCGGAGAAGGCCGAAAGATTTTTGCGCCGCAGGCCGTGATCACGCAGATGGATGAAAACGCGCTCACCATTGATACATGCAGCCTTTCCTACGACAATCTGGAGTTTGCGCCGGCCATGCACGTTATGGCCGTTTCCGACAAGCTTCTTCGCGCAAAGCGCAACGGCAGCATTTATCTTAAATACACCTTTGACATGCGCGCCAAGCCTTCCAAAATCCGCGTAGAGGCGGAAAAGATGCATGCAGCGGCTGCATGGCTGAACGGCGAAGCGATCGAATTTGACAAAGTCGGCACGCAGGATCTTTCCTTTGTCAGCTGTGATATCGCAGATA
>JAZSFI010000223.1:0-2172 GCA_045532135.1 Clostridia bacterium
CTTCCGCAGGGGTGCTTTTTCTTCATTTGTACAATGTCTCCGATTGAAAGCATCATCGTTTTCTTATCTCCGGTTTTCCTGAATTCTCGTTTGTTTTTATACGTTTTCATCCACAGAAATATGATAGAAGAAATACCTTCCGAAAACGTCCGTTACGCGCATCATAAGGTCGCCTTCGAAAACGGGAACCTCGATTTTGCCCGTCAGGCGGGGCTTTGCGTGCGAACGGACTTCGCGCTCAAAGGAGTGAAACAGGCCGTTTTTTACATATCCGACCGCCCACGAATCCACGCCGTCGAGATTTTCAAACGCGCGATCGTGAATGCCGGGCTCGATTTCGAATTTTGTCATTTCCACGCGTGTGAACGCCACGCCGCGTTCGGCGCGCGCACGGATTTCGGGCTCGCCCGCAAACGGCGCAAAATGGTAAAGACACTCGGCGCTCGCGAGCCGCCTGTGAACGGTCTGCATGGAAAGGGGATTCAAATCGCAGCCGATGAATCTTCGCCCGTTGATATGCGCAGCCTCAAGCGTCGTTCCGCTTCCGGCGAAAAGATCCATCACGATATCGCGCGGGCGTGACGCGCACTTTACGATGCGCTCCAGAAGGCGCAAAGGCTTCTGGGTGTCGTAGCCGGTTCTTTGCGGATCTTTTTGCTGAAGGTGGCTCATGTCGGTCCATACATCGCCGGGGACCACGGGATCATCGTCGTAATAGGTATACGTGCGCCCGCCCGAACGGATCGAGCGATACACGCGTCCGTCCGCGTCCACATGCTTTTTCATGTGGTTTACGCGGCCTTCGGGATTGGGCTCGGCTACGTCTTGCAGGTGAAGGTCGTAATTTTTCGTCTTGGAGTATAACAAAATCACGTCGTGCTTTCTTGGGAAATGCTTTTTTGCACAGCCGCCCGTGTGGTATGACCAGATGATTTCGTTGATAAAATTGCTTTCGCCGAAAATCTCGTCCATCAGAATTCTGAGGTAGGGATGGATGCGATAATCGATGTGCACGAAAATGAGTCCGTCGCTTTTTAAAAGCGCCTTGGCGTTTACGAGCACGTTTTTCATCATTTCGAGATATTCGTTTCTGGGAAGATCGTCGTTATAGGCTTCAAGAACAAGGCTGCCTTTTCCCGATTTCCATTCGCTCTCGCCGACGCGCGCGCGGACTTCGAATTTTTTGCCCGTCTGAAAAGGGGGATCCAGATAAATAAGGCTGACCTTGCCGGCATAGTTTTCCTTGAGGGCTTTGGCAACCTCCGCCGCATCGCCCAAATGGAACTCGCTTCCCGAGGGGCCTTCCCCGGCGCGGCTCAATTCCTTATGAACGTCATAAGCTCTTTCAATCATCCGGCGACCTCCCGTTTCCTTGCGCAATGCATTTGTACAAACAACCAACTTACATTATAACATTTCTTTTTCCCAAAGTCTATACCGGGATCGGACGTCTTTTGAGGGATTTTGTCTGTCGCCCGGTTAATTTTGGATGCAGCGTTTAAAAGCATTGACAATTTTCGCGCGGAATGATACTCTTTCTACATGAAAGTTAGTTCATTCAAACCATCCCTTTTCTACGATGGAGGAGACAGATTTATGCTGCTTAATGAGCTGAAAACCGGCCAGTCCGCCCGAATCAAAAAAGTCGGCGGAGAAGGCGCGCTCCGGCTTCGCTTTTTGGATATGGGACTGATTCCCAAAACCGTGATTACGCTTATAAAGGTTGCTCCGATGGGCGATCCGATTGAAATCCGTTTAAGAGGATATGAGCTTACCATGCGCATTGACGAAGCCAAATGGATCGAGGTGGAAACGGAATGAATTTTGCGCTTGTTGGCAACCAGAATTCCGGTAAGACCACGCTGTTTAACGCGCTTACCGGCGCAAACCAGCACGTCGGCAATTTTCCCGGCGTAACGGTGGATCAGAAAATCGGCGACATCCGCGGATACAAGGGCGTGACCGTCACCGATCTTCCCGGCATTTATTCCATCCGCACCTATACCCAGGAAGAAATCGTCACGCGCGATTACATTTTAAATGCGCGCCCGGACGGCATTATCAATATTGTTGACGCCACAAACATCGAGCGCAATCTGTATCTGACGCTCCAGTTGCTTGAGATGCACATACCGACGGTCATTGCGCTTAATATGATGGACGAGGTTCGCG
>JAZSFI010000009.1:0-2254 GCA_045532135.1 Clostridia bacterium
CTGACCGGCGCAGGAAGCCTTCTTCACGGTCTGCCCGAACGCATCAAAAAGGAAACGCAGCTTAAAGTATTTCTGGGCGAAAATCCCGAAAACGACGCGGCGCTCGGCGCATGCCGGATTGCGTCTGATGAAAAAATGATCCGCGCACTGATCAATGCCGCAAGCGCCGTTGAAGTTTAACGTTTCGGAGGAAATGATTCGTGGCAAAAAATACGAGTTTTACATCGGACAAAAAACTGTCCAAGCAAAAAGCCAGAAAAAGACGATATATGATTTACTCTATTTTGGTTACCATCGTCACTATTTTGGTTCTTTATTATCTTCTTTCGCGTCCCGGCGGCGATATCTCCGTCGTTGAAAACGGCGCAGGAACGGTCTTTACGCCCCTTCAGCGCGGCGTCAGATACGTAACTGCGTTTGTCAAAAGCTGGTTCGGCATCGGATCCAGCGTTGATCTTGAAGAAGAGGTTGAAAAGCTCAGAGTCGAAAATGAGCTTTTGAATATCCGCCTCAACGGCCTTACCGAGGTCGAACAGGAAAACGAGCGCCTGCAGGTGCTTTTAAACGCCCGTGAGGAATACGACGCGCTCTCCCCTGTCTATGCCAAAGTCATCGCAAAGGACACCGGCGTCTGGTTTGACACCTTCGCCATCAACCGCGGTCAGAACGACGGCATTCAGACCAATATGGCCGTTGTAAACGCCGACGGTCTCATCGGACGCGTATACGAAGTCGGCATGAACTACGCCAAGGTTCTGACCATCATCGATCCGCGCTCCTCCGTCGCCGCGCTGATTGGAAGAACCCGCGACAACGGCATGATGCAGGGCGTCACGTCCGCATCGACGGAGGAAATCGAATGCTACATGTATTATCTTCCGAGCATCGCAAACGTACGCGTGGGCGACGATGTGTTTACCTCCGGTCTTGACTCCCTGTTCCCCAAGGGGCTTAAAATCGGCTCAGTCATTGCCATAAGCAGAGAAGCGGACACGCTGGACAAATACGCCGTCATTGCTCCCGCGGTAGATTTTTCTTCCATTGAGGAAGTCTTTGTTCTTCGCCAGATTGTTCAGACAATTGACGAAGTGCTGCCATCAGTTCCGACTGCAACACCCAGACCCATTGTAACTCCCGTGCCCACAAGCACCACCAGCATCTATTCATATGCAACCCAGCAGGTCTACACAGACGACGCGGTCTGGACCTATCCCACCGTAACGCCCTCGCCCACTGTAACGCCGGATTCGACCGTCGCGCCTTCCGCATCGAAGAGGGTGCCCGAGGAAATGTGGCTCAACAGCTAATACAAATGACGGAGGAAGAAAATGCGCCTTTCAAAGCGAGCGTTTGCAACCGGAATGGTCATTCTGTGCGTCTTAATCGATACAGCCGTCATTCCCTTTGAAGTAAGAAATCCGGTTTATTATCCTAAATTCACGCTTCTGACCATCATCACCATCGCGCTTCTGATGGGTCGTACGCAGGGTATTCTCTACGGCCTCATCGGCGGCGTGTGCATGGATATTTCCCTTCTGATCCCGGTCGGACTTACTTCCGTTCTTTATACGGTTGTCGGCTTTTTGTCCGGCTACATTGGAAGAAAAATGCGCGTGCGCATCCTGTCAAGCATTGTCGCTCCCATCGTTTCCATGATGGTCTACGAAATCGCAATGACGATGTATTATGTTTCCTCAGGCGGCATGTTTGACTGGACCATGCTTTGGGACGGTCTCATCCGCAGCGCGATCGGATGCGCGCTGATTCAGATCATGTACATTGGTTTTAAAGCAGTATTCAAGCCCAAATACTCCCGTTACGAAAAACGCAGATAACTTTCCCAAGAGGCGAATCGAGGTGAAATCCGTTGAAAAAATATACCGGACGATACATAACTCTGGCTGCGGTTCTTTTCGTATTCTTCCTTGCGATGGTCGTGCGCCTTTATCAGATGCAGGTTGTAAATCACGATGAATACATCGAAGAAGCCGAAAAGCGATCCACAAAAACCATCAGTCACATCGGTATGCGCGGAACGATTTACGATAAAAACATGGTGCCTTTGGCCTATGATGAAAGATCGTACGACGTTCAGTTTTACAGAGACCCCTCCCGTACCTCCGACGCAGCCCGCGCCGAATATACCCAATCCATTTACGATACCATTCTGATGATTGAAGCCAACGGCAAACAGACGCTCGATCCGGCCACGGAATTCTGGCTCAAGCGGGATGAAAATAACCAATGGGTCTGG
>JAZSFI010000025.1:0-3445 GCA_045532135.1 Clostridia bacterium
CGTCTTCTGCGCTTCTTCATAAACTTTAAGACCGTATCCCCGATACGCCTGCTCATTATCATTGATGCTTGTCATGATTTCAAATACGCGAAGATAATCCAAAATACTTTCAACCCTGAAAAGCGCAAAAGGCACATTCAGTTTTTCAAGCGTCTCTCTTGCTTTTACATGCGCAGGAATATCCAAAGATCCGATAATAAAGTCTGCTCCGCTGAGCGCGAGCGTTTCCAAGTCTATGTTTTTTCCCGCACCGTCATCTACAAGCATTACATCTTCTTGGGAAATTCCGCGTTTAACGCTCTCGCCGACCGTAATAAAAACCGTTCCGCCGGAAAGGATCCACATATCGGCAAAGGACGAAAAGAGAACCGCTGTTTTTACAGGTTTCTCTGAAAGCGCAATGCTTTTGCCCGTATCATCCTTAAATGTATATTCCTTCTCTGAAAGAGCGGAAAAAGAAACTGCAATGCAAATAAGCAAAACAGGAATCATCCATCTTTTCATTTCTTTCCCTCCTTCTTTTTACGCGGATTATATCATCCGGGATTGCTTTCTGTCAAATAAAAAGCGCAGCCCCGAAGGACTGCGCTTTGGTTCATTTGCTTAGGCTTTCTTTTCCTTTGCCTTTAAGAAGATGTGAGCGGCAGCAACAAGCAGCACGATGATGAAGCCGATAAGGTGCGTCCAGAACTTGTCGCCCAGCTTCATGAAGTCGCTGAAGATGTATCCGAAGATACCGATCAGAGCGAATGCAACAGGCAGGAACGCAGCGCTCATCTTGTCCTTCTTGATGATGCAGAAGATTACGCCCAGAACGGCGAGGATAAGAAGCGCGATCGGAACGAGAACAACGTCGTTGATATAGTAGTTCTCAATCTTATAGCCCATCTCCTTGTCGAAGTCCGGTACATTGTACGGGAAGCCGACATAGCCGAGGATGGAGAGTTCCTTGGTTCCGTTGTAGGAAACATCGGTCGTGAAAGAAGTTTCAACTTCTTCGCCGTTTTTGAAGGTGAGCGTAAGAAGGTTCTTCTTGTCGTTGAACTTGACCTTGCCTTCGGTGGTCATGACAGCGGGCTCGTCATTGGTCTTCTCATAAGTGGGAACAACCAGCTCGGGCGCGGCCTTGCCTTCTACTTCGGGAGCGCTTACATCGTATTCGGCAGTGCTCTTCAGATCCTGCGCAAAACCAACGAGTTTATCAATTTCCTTGTCAAAATCCTTGAGCGCCTTGTCGGAAGCCTTCTTGGCCTTCTCAGTGGCTTTTACGATGTCCTGAGAAGTTTTTACAACGCTGGCGCAAATCGCATAGCCTTCGGCAGCCTTTGCCTTTTCAGCGTCGAGCTTTCCGTATACAGCGTTATCGAGCTCTTCGTTGGTTCCGGCGATCGCGTATACGAGTTCCTGAACTTCATCGTCCGTGTAGAGAGAAATCTTCGCAGAGGAAGCCTTCTTCGCAGCGTCAGAAATCTTCTTCAGACGGGTGTACTCGGCCTTTTCGTCCGCATAATCCTTGGAAATGGCGGCAACGGCTTCGTCGTAAGCTTTCTTAACTTCGTTTTCGATCTTTTCATTGGAAGCTTTCTGATCGGCAACAGCCTTGTCGTAAGCAGCCTTGCGCTCAGCAATGTAAGCAGTGTTGGCGGCAACTGCCTCGTCATAAGCGGTCTTCGCAGCAGCAATTTCAGCTTCCGCAGTCTTGGTAACTTCGGCCAACTGCTTGTTGTATTCATTTACATCTGCGCTTTCGGCCGCATCGAACTCAGCCTTGATTTCAGCAAGCTTCTTGTTGGCAGCGTTGATCGCATCGGCATAAGCCGCGGACTTTTCAGCTACAGTAGCTCTTCCGGCCTTGATGTCAGCATCGTAAACGGCCTTGAGGTCGGCAAGTGCGGCTTCCCCTGCGGCTACAGCATCATCATAAGCCTTTTTCTCAGCTTCAACTTTCTTGTGAGCTTCGTTATAAGCAGCATCGTAAACAGCCTTGGCAGCATTGGTCTTTTCAAGCGCGGCGTTGTATTCGGCCTTCTTGTTTTCAAGATCCTCTACGGCAGCCTTGTTGTCGGCGATGATCTTTTCACGTACCTGAGGATTGGCTTCATCAAAAGCAGCGTTGAAGATGTCCTGATCTTCGGTTACCCAAGCATAGGCAGCGTCTGCTTCATAAGCCTTCTGAGCGCCGGCGACAGCTGTATTGACAGCTTCCTGAATCTGAGCGGCATTTTCTTCGATGGTCTTGGCAGCTTCATCGGCGTCGCCGATAATCTTGATGAGCTTATCATAGCTCTTTTTGGCGCTTGCCTGAATTTCAGCGATGGTTCCTTCATTCAGAACCAGCGGGCCCTCCTTATAAGCGTCAACCTTAACGTCATCGTATTCGCTCGTGAAGTAGCTGAAAATGAGGCCTTCGTTTACAGCATTTGCAGCGTTGACGCTGTTGATGTAAGCATAGATCTCTTCAACAACTTTGGCGCGGTCAGCAAGCTGCTGTTTGACTTTGTCAGCGCTTACGTATGCAGCCTTGATATCGTCATAAGCACCGACGGCAGTTTCAACAGCTGCATCGGCATTCAGCTGATTGACGCGGATTGCGTTGGTAGTGTTTACGGTCATAGTCTTGACTTTGGAATCAATTTCGATTTCCTTATATCCGTCCTGACCGGGTTCAATTCCGGAAATAACCCACTTTCCGCCAAGGAAAGAAGCATATCCGGCTTCAGGTGCAAAAACGCTGGCGTTTTTGCCGTAAGTAAAGTACGGGCAGCACATTACGACGACCATCGCAATCAAAAGGATCGCAATGACGATGCTCGTAAGTTGAGATAAGGATTTGTTCTTAAACTTCATAAGTCTATCCCCCAGCTCTCTTTGTTGTAAAGCGGTTAATTCCGCTCGCCTACATGTATTTTACATGTATATTCAGTTAATGTCAATGCTTTTTTGGGCATATGCAAAATTTTTGCAGGTGTTTTCAAGGAAAAAATGTGCCATTTTTTCGATTTTTCTCTGAAAATCAATTCTCGTATTCCATTTCAGAGATGAAATCCGCATATGGACTTCATTCGTTTCAAGCCTTTTCCCAGATGTTTTTATTGAGTTCTCTGAACGTAAGCTCGGGGCTTTTTACGCTCACGCGCGTTCTTTCAGGCACAGATGATATGACAAAAGCGTTGCCGCCTATGACACAATCGTCGCCGATGACCGTGTCGCCGCCGAGAATCGACGCGCCGGAATATACCGTCACACGGTTTTTAAGCGTCGGATGCCGCTTAACGCCGGAGAGCGCCTGCCCTTTTCTCGTGGACAGCGCGCCCAGCGTCACGCCCTGATAGATTTTCGCAAAATCCCCGATCTGAGCCGTTTCGCCGATGACAACGCCCGTTCCGTGATCGATGAAAAAGTATGCGCCGATCTGAGCGCCGGCGTTTATATCGATGCCGGTCAG
>JAZSFI010000536.1:0-3154 GCA_045532135.1 Clostridia bacterium
ATTTCAGTAACAGTACCGACAGTAGACCGAGGATTCTTTGATGTAGTCTTCTGATCGATGGAAATCGCAGGGGAGAGGCCATCTATATAGTCTACATCCGGTTTTTCCATTTGTCCAAGGAACATTCGGGCATAGGAAGAAAGCGACTCAACGTAGCGGCGCTGTCCTTCCGCATAAATAGTATCAAATGCAAGAGAGGATTTTCCTGATCCGGACAAACCAGTCAAAACGACCAACTTATCACGCGGGATGGAAACATCGATATTTTTCAGGTTATTGACGCGCGCGCCTTTAACTGTAATATGGCTTTGCATGGCAATTCTCCAATCCAAGTTGGTTAAGTGAAAAGTAGTCGATGTGGTTGATCAGCGAAGAATATAGACAGAAATTAATATACAGATCAAACCAAGCAGGACCATAGCATTGAAGGGTTCCCCAAATACAGTGATTCCAACAACAGCAGCAATTACTGGTTCAATACTTGCAAGGATGGATGCTTTTCCGCTGTCTGTCATAGAAAGCCCTTTGGTATATAAAATATACGGAAGGACGGTGGAGACGACGATTAAACCAAGAATCAGCAGTAGCAATTCGGGCTGCGAAAATACTGTCTTCAGTTCTGCAGGACGCATTACAAATAATGACCCGATACCGGCAAATAGAAAAGAATAAAACGTTACCGTGAGGGGTTTATAATACCGTAATGCATAGCGGGAGAAGATGGAATACAGACCATAGAAAAAACCGCTTCCAACGCCGAGAAGTACGCCGGACAAGGTGGCGTTCAAATCACCACTCCAGACTCCGGTGACAAATGTGCAGCCTAAAAACGCAGTAATCAAAGCAAAGACTTTTTGCTTTTTAATTTTATCTTTCCATAGAATTGCGGAAAGTATCACAACAAAGGTTGGTGCTGTATAAAGCAGGATGGCTGCGGTTGCCAGCGAACATAGCTGCTGGCAGGAGAAGTAACACAGTGTAAATAAAAGTATACTGACGATACCGGTGCCAAGAAAATAGGGGAGATGCTGAAATTTGATGCAAAAAACACTGCGGTCAAAAACTAAAGAAATGAGTCCCAGTAGAAGCAGGCTTCCAATATTGCGAACCAATACAATCGAAAAAGCGGAAAAGCCTCCGGCTGTCAGGCCACGATTGAATATACCGATTACGCCCCAAAGAGTTCCTGCCAGAAGAATATAGAAATAAGCAAGGTAGCGTTTCATAAGTATTTCAACCTTCAGTCTTTCGAAAGAGTTTCAACAAGATCCAAAGCGCCGGAACGCAGCAGTTCAATGTTCTGACAATCAAAAACCGTATCGCGTGCAGTATGGATACGGCCGAGCCAGTAGCCTAGAGGCCCTTTGTGAAGTGCAGCGACACCAACACCCATTGGAAATGCTTTCTGATCAGACGGATAAAAGCCAAAACCTTTTACAATTGAAACTTGCTTTTTATCGCACGAACAAAAAGACTTTTCGAGGCATTCAAGCATCTTTTCGTTCGTTTTCAATGCTTTGTTGGGATAAAACTGAATGTATTCTCCATCGGAAACACAATCATAATTTACAACGAGGGTATTTTTAAGCGCTGAACCATGTTTTTTCTTAAAGAAAGAAGATCCAAGCAGACCTTTTTCTTCATTGTCGAAGAAAATAAATGCAACATGCTTTCGAGATGCTTCGGGCAAAGAAAGGGCAATTTCTATCAGAGCAGCTACACCGGATGTATTATCATTCATGGTATGTTTGTTTGCCGGCCCCGCCATCATCCACCAAATGCAAAAGCCAAGCACGGCGTATACGACAAGCATAGCAAGCCACATAGGGGTGTCATTCCATAACGTAAGTAAAAGAATCTCCGCCCCAACCGCGAGAATGAACATGGGAATTACGATCAGGATTTGGTAAAGAAAATAGAGAAAAATGTTCTGCGGCGTGATGAAATTTGGAAATGGGAGAACTGCACAGGTATCGTAATGAGCGGTGTAAATCACATCTGCCGTTTCAGGGTTCCCGACGACCACATTACAACTTTTGATCAGGGATCCGCCGGATTCAACGGAAACATCATAACCGTGTTGTTTCAGTATATCAGAAAGCCAGCACCGAAAAGAAGATTTCTGAGTACTGTTTTTCCGAACTTGAAATTGATTCAGTAAGTATTCAGTTTCGGTAAACATTTCAAGCACCTTCGTTTGTACATTGGTGTTTATTTGCCAAAGTCGCGCGCGATATCACGCATCATTTCGCTGATGGGAAGATTGTAAGGACATCTGGATTCACATACACGACACCCGATACAGTCGCTGGCATGGAGAGGAAGTGCTTCGTAACGCTCTTTTGCCCATTCCACAAGATTATATTTATGAAGATAATTGTTCATCAAAAAGCACATATTGATGTTGATACCTACTGTACAGGGAGCACAGTAACCGCAGCGACGACAAAAACGGCTGCCGAGGTCTTTTCTGATTTCCTCACATTTTTCGAAATCTTCATCAGTTAAAGGCATTAACTTTTCTGCGGCGGCAGCATTGCGTTCGACCTCGATTAAATCGCCCATACCAACAACCGAGATATCGATGGCATCAGACTGGGAAACAAATCGCAAGGCCAATTCGTAATCATCCAAATTGCCGCCTGCAAGAGGCTTCATACAGATTGTACCAATACCTTTTGCTCGTGCGGCCTTTAAAACGTCGCTGCCCTGAAGCTCCACAATGTTGTATGGGAACATAAAAGTCTCAAAGCGCTCTGGGCATTCATTTACGATTTTTTCAAGGGTTTCTACGCTGTGTGCAGTCACACCGATATGTCCGATTTTGCCTGCAGCTTTTGCGTCCAAAAGAGCTTGATATGCTCCATCTGGAGCAAAAATTTGTTCAAATTCATTAACCGACAGCTTGTGGATCTGATACAGATCAATATAATCGGTTCGAAGTTCCCGAAGGCTTGTCTCAATTTCCTTGGCCATGCCTTCGTAGCTGCGGGCCATCGTTTTTGTGGCAAGTATGAATTTATCCCTGCGGCCTTCCAGCGCAGCTCCGAGGAATCCTTCGGAAACGGTATAGCCGCGGGCTGTATCGATAAAATTGATCCCATGCCGCTCCAAAGCATCAACAACTTCCATTGCGTTTGCGGCATCGCTGCGC
>JAZSFI010000086.1:0-2214 GCA_045532135.1 Clostridia bacterium
AGATAAGGATTGATTCCTTTTCGGACAATCCGGCAGGCAGTACAAGCAGAAAACAAAGGAATAAAAATATAAATAAGAATCGTAAAAATGACGCGTAACGGCCGTAAAAGATAAGAGATAAGCGATACAGAAAGTACAAAAATGAATTGTAATAATAAACGGACAATATGCTTTTTCATGCGGTCTTCCCTGTTTTCAAAAAATAAGCTAACTCATTATACCATTTTTTAAACACAACTACAAGTCAAATCGATGAATGAAAAGATGCTACCTTTGGAATTATAATAGTTCCAACCGTGTATTCATTTAAAGCGGATTTTCGTGTATAATAAAAGAAAAACGTTTTAGGATGATGAAGTATGAATTATAACGCTTTGGGTAAGCGAATCCGTGAACAGAGAAGAGCGCTGGGTCTTACGCAGGAACAGCTTGCGGAGAAAGTGGGCGTCTCTTTATCCTTTATCGGCCACATTGAGAGAGGCTCACGCAAAGCCAGCCTTGATACGTTGGTCGCCATCTGCAACGCAATGAACATGTCCCCTGCAATTCTTCTGCAGGACTCGCTGATTTGCGATCTGCCGGTTGTGCCGGAAGAAACCTCCAGAAGACAGCGCGATCTCATCAACGAGATCTCCCGCGTTATCCTTGAAAACTACGATCGATAACAGTGATTTTTTAAAGAGCGCTTCACAAAGAAGCGTTCTTTTTTATGTTTTAACATATGTTGTATCGACATCGTCAAATTATTATGGCAAAATGAATGATACTATGTTCGTGGGATGTGATTGATATTGAGAAAGCTGTTTAAGTTTCTAAAGCCCTACATGTTTTTTACGGTTATTGCGCCCATTTTCATGCTGCTTGAGGTTGCGATGGATTTGATGCAGCCGATGCTGATGAGCAAAATTATTGATGTCGGTGTAAAAAACAGCGATAAAGCATATATCATCTGGATGAGCATAGGAATGTGCTTGTGCGCAATTGTCGGAATAGTAGGCGGCGTCGGAAACATGTATTTTTCAACAAAGGCCGGATATGGCTTTGCAAAGGATTTAAGAAGCGCGGTATATAGAAAAATCCAGTCCTTTTCCTTTGCAAACGTTGATACGTTTAAGACCGGATCGCTTATTACCCGAACCACCAATGACGTTACGCAGATTCAGAACGCATTTACTTCCTGCATCCGAATGCTTGTGCGTTCACCGTTTCTGTGTATCGGCGGCATTGTTTCGGTGCTTATGATATCGCCGAAACTCTCTTTGGTTGTATTAACGGCGGTTCCGTTCCTTGTTATACTGATCGTTGTTCTTTTAAAAAAGGGTCGCGTCTTATTTTCCACGATGCAGGAAAAACTTGACCGCATAAACACCGTTATGCAGGAAAGCCTTTCGGGCATTCGCGTAATCAAGGCATTTGCCCGCGCGGATCACGAAAACAAAAAGTTTAAAAAAGCCAACGGGGATCTTACCGAATCCTCCATGAAGGCGATGCGCATGATGTCCTTTGCCTTCCCGATGGTCGGGCTCATCATGAATATCACCATGATTCTTATGTATCTGATCGGCGGAAAAATGGTCTTTTCCGGTTCGCTTACGCCCGGCGAAATCATGGCGTTTTCCAATTATATTACCCAGATTCTTATGTCTCTCACCATGTCCTCCTTCACGCTGATGTTTTTGTCCCGTGCAGGCGTATCCTTCAGGCGCGTAAATGAAGTCCTTGACACCAAAAGCGATATTGAGGACGGAAAAAATGAGAGCATAAAAATTGAGGACGGCGAAGTTGAATTCAGATCCGTTTCCTTCTCCTATCCCGGACAGGCAGGCGATCCCGTACTTAAAAATATATCGCTTACGGTGAAACCAGGTGAAACGGTTGCAATTTTGGGCGCGACTGGCTCCGGAAAAAGCACGCTGATCAACCTGATTCCTCGGCTTTACGATGCGACAAGCGGCAGCGTTTTGATCGACGGACACGACGTAAAAGAGTACACGCTTGATAACCTCAGAGGCGGTATCGGCTACGCGCTTCAGGAAAACGTCTTGTTTACCGGCACGATCGAGGAAAACCTGCGCTGGGGCGATGAAGACGCAGATATTGAAAAAATACAGAAGATTTCCGATATCGCGCAGGCTGCGCCCTTTGTCGATAAGCTGAATGAAAAATATGATACCGTGCTCGGGCAGAGGGGCGTAAACCTTTCGGGCGGTCAGA
>JAZSFI010000330.1:0-2331 GCA_045532135.1 Clostridia bacterium
TAGAGCGCATTTTCCCGCCGGAAAACGACGTGGAAAAGGAAATGTGGACGGGCGAAAACCTTGCCGAAAAGCTGTTTGAACACCTGTTTGACAAAAAACTTTTGTAAGGAGGCGTATTGATCATGGCATCCATTGCGATTATCGAGAGAAAATGCACTTCATGCGGAAAATGCGCTTCCGTCTGCCCGTTTGCGGCGATTGAGATTCTGGAAAAAGCGCAGATCAATGAAAACTGCAAGGCCTGCGGCCTTTGCGTCAAAGCCTGCCCCGAAAACGCCGTTATGAAGCTTGAAACCAAATCGAAGGGCGTGGACAAGTCGAAGTGGAAGGGCATACTTGTTTTCTGCGAGGTGTCCGGCGGAAGAATGCATCCGGTGTCTTTGGAGCTCATCGGAAAGGCGAAGGAGCTTGCGAAGGTTGGAAATCATCCCGTATATGCGGTTCTGATCGGCAGCAATGTATCGGAATATGCCGAGGAGATCCGCTGTTTCGGCGCGGACAAAATTTTCGTGTATGACGACAGCGAACTTTCCTATTTCCGCGCGGAAACGTATTCCGACTGCGCGGCGGATCTGATTCGCTTTATCAAGCCCTCTGTCGTGTTGGTCGGCGCGACTGCGCTTGGAAGATCGCTGGCGCCGCGCCTTGCCACCCGTTTCCATACCGGCTTAACGGCAGACTGCACCAAGCTCGTGCTTCGCGAAAACACCGATCTTGTGCAGATCCGTCCGGCCTTCGGCGGCAACATCATGGCGCAGATCGTGACCACCGAAACGCGTCCGCAGTTTGCAACCGTCCGCTATAAGGTCATGAACGCGCCCGAAAAACAGGACGCGCCCACGGGAGAAATCGTAATGCGAAAGCTTCCGAAAACGGACAGCAGGGTGAAATTTGTTTCCCAGACGTCTGTTCCGAAAAGCGCAAACATTTCCGACGCCGAAATCATCGTTGCCGGCGGACGCGCTTTCCAGAAGGAAAGCGATTTAAGTCTCATAAAGGAACTGGCGGCGCTCCTTGGCGGCGAATGGGCTACGTCCCGCCCGCTCGTTGAAAAGGGCTGGAATACCAACGCCCGCCAGATCGGCCTTTCGGGAAGAACGGTAAAACCCAAGCTCATCATCGCCTGCGGCATCAGCGGCGCGATTCAGTTTACTGCGTGCATGAAGGATTCCGACCATATCATCGCGATCAATAACGACAAGGACGCGCCCATTTTCGACGTGGCGCATGTCGGCATCGTGGGCGATGTATACGAAATCCTGCCCAAGCTTATCAGTCAGATCAAGGAGGCGCGCGGCGTATGACTTACAATAAAGTGACCGAAAAAGACATCCTCGCGTTTCAGAAAATGCTGTCCGGCGACCGCGTGTTCTTCGGCGACGCCATTTCCGAGGATTATGCGCGCGACGAAATGACGGAATACGGTCTTTATATGCCGGAAGCGGTTTTGAGAGCCGACAGCGCGGAAGAAATTTCGGCGGTTCTCAAATACTGCAACGAGCGCCGGATTCCCGTCACTCCGCGCGGCGCGGGCACGGGCCTTTGCGGCGGGTGCGTTGCCAAGTTCGGCGGCATTGTTCTGTCCACGGAAAGAATGAAAAAGCTGATCGAGGTCGATTCCGTCAACATGACGGCGACCCTTCAGCCGGGTCTTCTTCTGATGGAGTTTGCAAAGCTCCTTGAGGGAAGCGGCCTTTTCTATCCGCCGGATCCGGGCGAAAAGAGCGCGACCGTCGGCGGAAACGTGATGACGAATGCAGGCGGCATGCGCGCCGTGCGCTTCGGCGTCACGCGCGATTATGTGCTTGGCATGAAGGTCGTTCTGGCTTCGGGCGAAATCCTGAACTTGGGGGGCAAGACCGTCAAAACCTCCAGCGGCTATAACCTTATGCAGCTTCTTTGCGGAAGCGAAGGAACGCTTGCGTTTCTGGCCGAGATTACCGTAAAGCTCGTTGCCGAGCCCAAGGCGAATCTGAGCGTGCTTGCGCCGTTTGACAATTTGAGGAAATGCGTCGAGGCCGTGCCTCAGGTGCTTGCCTCAACTACGCCCACGGCGGTTGAATTCATGGAAAAAGAGGTTATTGAGGACGCGGAAACGTATCTTGGAAAGCAGTTCCCCGACAAAAGCGCACACGCCTACTTGCTTGTGCGTCTGGACGGCGCAAGCACAGACGCGCTCGACCCGATGCTGAACGATTTGACCGACATTCTCTTAAACGCCGGCGCGAACGATGTGCTGCTTGCCGATACCGACGAGCGCAAAACCTCCATCTGGGACGCCCGGGGCGCGTTCCTTGAGGCGATCAAGGGCGGCACCAAGAGCATGGACGA
>JAZSFI010000179.1:0-1909 GCA_045532135.1 Clostridia bacterium
GCTTTAGTCCCTTTTTATTTATTGGATCCGATTGCATGGTTAATTGAAAATTTGAGTTTGAACATCAGTTTACGCTTGAATCAAAGGTTCCGTCGTCGCTTTGCGTCTGATTTCCGTCGAAACTGTATCCGATGGAGGAAAGAACTCGTGCAAACTCATCGGACTGCCTTTGTATTTCTTCCGTATTTCCGCCCTTAACGGCCTTTTTAAGCGAATGAATCATTGGGTCGAGTCTTTGCTTGTCCTCTTTTGAAAGACGCTTTTTGATGCTTTCTGCGTCCACAATCAGCTGCTCCGCTTTGTTTTTTATGTCAAGCTCCGCGCGCTTTTTCATGTCCTCCTGACGATAGCGTTCTGCGTCTTCCACGGCTCGTCTGATATCCTCGTCGGACATGTTGGAGGAATTGGTGATTGTGATATGCTGGTTTGCACCGGTGGCTTTATCCAAAGCGGAAACGTTTACGATACCGTTTGAGTCGATGGAGAAGGTTACTTCGATTTCAGGCTTTGAAAAACCGCGCTTCAAGCCGTGAAGCATGAATTTTCCAAGCGTTCTGTTCTGATTTGCAAGCGGTCTTTCGCCCTGCAGAACGTGAATTTCGACCTTGTTCTGAAGAGGAGACGCAGTGGTATAAATCTGACTTTTGCGGATAGGCAAGGTAGTGTTTCTTGGGATAATGATGGAAAAATTGTTTCCGACCGTTTCTACGCCCAAAGAAAGAGGCGTAACATCAAGAAGGAGAAGGCTCTTTACGCTGCCTTCCAGAATGCCGCCTTCAATCGCTGCGCCCATGGCGACGCATTCGTCGGGATTGATGCCGCGGAAAGGATCTTTGCCGGTAAAACGCTTGACGGCAGCCTGTACGGCAGGAATGCGCGTGGAGCCGCCGACGAGCAGAACCTTGTTGATGTCGGATGCCATAAGCCTTGCGTCAGCCAGCGCCTGCTGCATCGGTTCAATCGTCATGTCCACAAGGTGACGCGTAAGTTCATCAAATTTTGCCCTTGTAACCGTGATCTCAAGATGGAGAGGCCCTTTGGCGTTTACGGTGATGAAGGGGAGAGAGACAGTTGTCGAAAGAAGGCCGCTCAGTTCGATTTTTGCTTTTTCAGCTGCTTCGCATACGCGCGCCCAGGCGGTTTCATCCTTTCGAAGATCGATGCCGTTTTCCTTTTTGAATTCTTCGGCGATGTAGTTTGCGACGCTTGCGTCGAAGTCGTCGCCGCCCAAGTGGTTGTTGCCGGAGGTGGAAATTACGTCGATTACCTCAGAATCAATTTCGAGGATCGAAACGTCAAATGTTCCGCCGCCAAGATCGTATACCAAAATGCGCTGTTTTTCCGTTCTGTCGATACCGTATGCCAAGGCAGCGGCCGTAGGTTCGTTGAAAATGCGCTGAACATTAAGCCCCGCGATTTTTCCTGCGTCCTTTGTGGCCTGCCGCTGCGCATCCGTAAAATAGGCGGGCACCGTAATGACCGCGTCCGTAACAGGGCCGCCCAGATAGCTTTCCGCATCCGTCTTCATCTTCTGAAGAATCATTGCGGAAATTTCCTGCGGCGTAAATGATCTTCCGTCAACGGTGAAAGTGTAGTTTGTTCCCATTTGTCGCTTAATGGACGAAACGGTGCGCTTCGCGTTTGCCGTCTGTTGACGCTTGGCAACGCTTCCGACAATGCGTTCGCCCGTTTTTGTGATCGCAACGACCGAAGGGGTCGTTCGGTTTCCGTCGGCATTGGGAATAATAACAGGCTCGCCGCCTTCAATGACCGCCATGCAGGAGTTTGTGGTTCCAAGATCTATGCCAATTAAATAACCCATGAAAAACCTCCGAATATTCAATATGCTTCTATTTTATACCATACATATCAATCGTTAATTAAATCCATAAGGCAAAAAAGTAACAGA
>JAZSFI010000416.1:0-1664 GCA_045532135.1 Clostridia bacterium
TGATTCAGATCCTGATCAGTCCGCTTTCGATTCAGGATACGGGCATGCAGCTATCGTATCTGTCCGTTTTGTCGCTTGCGCTGATGGCAAAGCCGATTCGCTTGCTTTTGCCGTATCTGAAATCGCGGCGTGATGACGGCCGGAGCATTCCCGTTACCCTTTATAATAACGCGGCGGACGCTGCGTCCGCTTCCTGCGCCGTGCAGCTTGGAACGCTTCCGTCGATGGCAAAGCTGTTCCATTCGGTGCCGGTTCTGTCGGTTCCGGTCAATCTGATCGTTGTGCCGCTTGGATTGTTCACAGTGTATATCGGTGCAAGCTCCATGATTTTGTCGTTTGCGTCGATGAAAATTGCGATGCTGCTTGGAAAGATTGCGGACGTCGTGTGGACGGTGATTCTGTTTCTGACCGAGTGGGTGGCGCGTCTTCCGTTTGGCATGATGAACGCCCGCGCGTGGAGTTTGTGGGTAGTTTGCATCTATTTTGCGCTGATGCTGATAGCATCGCCCTTTATCACGCAAAACAAGCGAAAATCGAACGTATGCACATGCCTTGCGTCGCTGATTGCAGTTCTCGTGCTTTTGTGGCCCGCGCCCGTTCATAAGGGCGTTGAGATCGTGTTTCTGGATGCGGGCTATGCGGACAGCTGCGTGGTATGGGCAGAAAATGAGGCGTATGTTGTGGACTGCGGAAAGGACAATGAGATTACGGCGGATTACCTGTCCTCTGCCGGCGCAAATGTCAAAGGCGTTTTCATTTCGCATCCGGATATTGACCATGCGGGCGGCGCCGGGGAGATTCTCGCGCGCTATCCAAAGGCGGAGGTTTATGTCAGCGAATGCTGGGACAGGATGGATGTAGGCGAGCTTGTTCAAAATGCACTTTCCGGACGAAAGATTCATTATCTTTCGTCGGGCGATGTCGTACCTCTTTCCGGCGGCGTCGAGGCGCAGGTTGTCTGGCCCGAATTCGGTTTCATGCCCAAGGAGGATAACGACGGATCGCTGGTTTTGAATATCGTGTATGGCGATTCGTCCGCGCTTTTGACGGGCGATATTACTGAGCGCGTGGACAAATATGTAATTGCGGACGCGGATATTCTGAAAGTTTCGCACCATGGCTCAAAGAAAGCGACAAGCGAGAAGTTTCTGGCTTCTTCTACGCCCGAAATCGCCGTGATTTCGGTTTCTTCCAATGGTCACGGGCATCCGACCGAGGAAGTGCTCACGCGGCTGAAAGATATAAACTGCGCCGTATACCGGACGGATCAGTGCGGCGCGATCACAATCACCATTCAGAAAAACGGAGAATATCTTATAAAAACGGAACTTCCGTCGGGAGGATAGGACATGACGTGGCAGGAGCTGTTTGACGAAATCAAAAATGGAAAACTGGGCGGCGTATATCTGTTTCACGGACCGGAGGAGTTTATCAAGAAAAGCGCAATGGACAAAATCCGGGAAGCCATCCTTCCTGTCGGGCTTGAAATTCTGAACGAGGCCGTTATGGATGCGCCCAGCGCAAGGCAGATTATTGAAAGCGCGGAAACGCTCCCGGTCATGTCGGACAAGAGGCTCGTGGTCGTAAAGGACACGCCGCTTCTTACAAGCGCGAAGGCCAAGGACGAGCAGGAAGAATGCGAAAAAATCGAAGTCGGAGGCCAA
>JAZSFI010000104.1:0-11957 GCA_045532135.1 Clostridia bacterium
ACCATTGAGCCGAACAACGGCGTGGTAGCGGTGCCGGATGCGAGACTGGACGTACTTTCCGACATGTATCATCCCGAAAAGTACACGCCCGCCGTGCTTGAGTTTGTCGATATCGCGGGTCTTGTCAAGGGCGCAAGCCGCGGCGAAGGACTCGGAAACAAATTTTTAAGCCACATAAGAGAAGTGGACGCGATCGTTCATGTCGTACGCTGCTTTGAGGATGAAAACGTTATCCATGTAGACGGAAGCGTTGATCCCGCGCGCGATATCGAGACCATCGAGACCGAGCTCGTGCTCGCCGACATCGAAACCGTCACCAAGCGCCTTGAAAAAGCGCAGCACCTTATGAAAAACGGCGAAAAGAAGTACGCGGAGGAAGTTGAAACCGCGAAGATTCTTCTTGCGCACATGAACGACTTAAAATCCGCCCGCACCGCGCCTTTAACCAAGGAGCAGAAGGAAATTGCGGACGGCTGGTTTCTGATCACCATGAAAAAAGTGGTCTACGCCGCCAATATCTCCGAAAACGACGTGGGCGACGGCGCGGAAGAGCTTGAAATGGTTAAAAAGGTAAAGGAAATCGCAGCGAAAGAAGACAGCCAGGTGCTTGTCATCTGCGCCAAGGTTGAAGAGGAAATCGCCCAGCTCGACAAGGAAGAAAAGGAAATGTTCCTTCAGGAAATGGGCATCGGAAAAAGCGGCCTCGACCGCCTTGTCAATATCGGCTATGACCTCTTAGGCCTTATCTCCTATCTCACCGCCGGCCCCAAAGAGGTTCGCGCATGGACGATTGTGCGCGGCACCAAGGCGCCGCAGGCTGCCGGAAAAATTCACTCCGACTTTGAAAAAGGCTTTATCCGAGCGGAAATCGTCTCCTATGACGACCTCATTCGCGAAGGCAGCATGAACGCCTGCAAGGAAAAAGGCCTTGTCCGTTCTGAAGGCAAGGAATACGTCATGCAGGACGGCGACGTTACGCTGTTCAGGTTCAACGTATGAGCGGATTCAAGAATTTAGAGCTGCTTGCTCCGGGCGGCAGCATGGAAAGCCTGATTGCCGCCGCGCGTTACGGCGCGGACGCGGTGTATATCGGAGGCCCGCTCCTTCAGCTGAGAGCCGGACAAACGGCCTTCACGATGGAGGACATCAAAAACGCGGCAGACCACATGCATGGGCTTAATAAAAAGCTGTATGTCGCCGCCAACGCGTTTACGTATCCGAACGAAATTGCTTCCATTGTCGATTATGCAAAACAGCTCAAAGACGCGGGCGCAGACGCGATGATCGTAAGCGATATGGGCTCCATCCGCGCCATCAAGCGCGAATGTCCGAATATGGAAGTGCACGTTTCCACCCAGGCCAACTGCACCAACCACGAATCCGCCGCCGCCTATTATGAAATGGGCGCATCCAGAGTTGTGCTGGCGCGCGAACTTTCCCTTCCCCAGATCGCGGAATTACGGGCAAAAACGCCCAATGATCTGGAGCTTGAGGCGTTTGTTCACGGCGCAATGTGCATGGCCTATTCCGGAAGATGCCTGATTTCTTCCTATCTGACCGGCAGAAGCGCAAACAGAGGCGGCTGCGCGCAGTCGTGCCGATGGACGTTTGCACTTACAGAGGAAAAGCGCCCGGGTCAGTATTTCCCCATCGAGGAGGACGAAAAGGGCGTAACGATTCTGTCTTCCTATGACCTAAACGCCATGAGCCTGATCGGCGAAATCCAGAAAGCCGGCGTCATGAGCCTCAAAATCGAAGGCAGAATGAAAACCGCTTATTACGTCGCAAGCGTTGTAAACGCCTACAGAATGTATCTGGACGGCGCGGATCTTGAAACGTGCTTAAAAGAGCTTGAATGCGTAAGCCACCGCCCCTATTCCACCGGATTTTATGAGGGCGAAATCATCACGGAGAAAAATGCGCCCGCAAGCTATCTGCACGACAGAGAGTACGCAGGGCCCGTTCTTGAAAGACAGGGCGACCGCATTTTGGTCGAAGTCAAAAACAAGATTGTAGAAGGCGAAACGATTGAATGCGTTTCCCCCGGAAAGCTTGGCCTTTCCTTTGTTGCCAAGGACATGAAAAACATGGACGGAGAAACAATCGTTTCCGCGCCCATGCCGGGTATGAAATTCACCATGCCTGCGCCCGAGGGAATTGAAAAGGGCGATTATTTAAGAAGATAAATAGCAAACAACGGGACGGGAAATCGTTCCTGCAATGAATACGCTGTATTGTTTGTTGCAGGAAACGGATTTCCCGTCCTGTACTTTTATTAAACGGGAGAGATTTTATAAAAAGTCCGAAAGACAGATGTGATTGAAAGAAGCGTTTTTCGCCTTCCTTTATATGAAAAACTGGATACCGTAAAATCGATACGACGGATAAAAATGCCGAAGAAGCGGCGAATGAAATCATGCGCAAGATATTTGTGTGATGTTTTTCTATACTTTTTTTCATTAAAAAATTTTAAAATAATATACTTCAACTATTGAAGTATTATGAAATTAGCAGTATAATACTATGTATTATTATATATATGTCAATTCCGTGAATTAAACTTCAGAATTTATTTCGGATTGTTGGAATCATTCAGGGAGGGGAGTTTATGCAGAATCAAAAAAAACCGCTGTTCTGGCTTTTCAGAGACTGGCGATTGTATCTGATGCTGATTGTTCCTGTCGCATGGTACATCCTGTTCTGCTATAAGCCGATGGCCGGCATGATTATCGCTTTTCAGAAGTTCAGCCTTGTAAAAGGCATGGGCGGCAGTACTTGGGTCGGTCTTGAAAACTTCGAATTTGTCATGCAGCTGCGCGATTTCCCGCTGGCGCTGAAAAATACGCTGTGGCTGAATTTCATGGGCTTGATTCTGGGCTTTCCCGTGCCGATCATTTTGGCCATTATGCTTAATGAAATCAGAAATAAGAGCGTCAAGCGCGTATCCCAGACGCTTTTGTATCTTCCGCACTTTTTAAGCTGGATCATCATCGGCGGTATGGTGCTGAAAATTTTTGCTCCTACCACCGGCGTAATCAACGCATCGCTTTTAAAAAGCGGAATTATCAGAGAAAATGTTCCCTTCCTGACGGACGGACCCACCTGGCAGCTGACATATACGATCGTTGGCGTATGGCAGAATATGGGCTGGGGCACAATTTTGTATCTGTCTGCGATTACCGGCATCAATATGGAGCTGTTTGAAGCCGCAAAAATTGACGGCGCGAACAAAATGCAGCAGATCTGGCACGTAACTTTGCCGGGAATCCGATCCACCATCGCCGTTCTTCTGATTCTGAACGTCGGTCAGATGATGAACATCAGTTTTGACCGTCCCTACATTCTGGGAAACACCCTCGTTCAGGATTACTGCGACGTTCTTTCCACCTTCGTATACCGCACCGGTATCACCAATGCGAAATTTGACCGAGCCACGGCCATTGGCCTTTTCCAGTCGGTGGTGGGACTTGTCATGATCTCCGCCGCCAACTTTGTGACCAAAAAGCTCGGCGAAGACGGCATCTGGTAAGAAAGGAGGTAAGTGCAAATGACAGCCATTGCGATTCAGCCGAAAAAGAAAAAGAAAAAAATCCCCTTCGGTCAGATCATTCTGGTCGCCGTAATCTTCATCTTTGTGCTCACCTGCGTTCTGCCCTTTTTAAACGTAATCGCCATTTCATTCTCATCCAAGTCCGCGATTCTGCGCGGCGACGTATCCTTTGTGCCGGTCGAGTTTGAAACAAAGGCTTATGAAATCCTCTTTTCTGATCAGACGATGATCGACTGTCTGTTCTACACCGTGAAACTGACCGTGATCTATACGGCGATTGCCATGGTGATGACCGTTCTGATGGCGTATCCGCTTACCAAAGAGCGGCTGCGCGGACGAAGATTCTTTAATCTGATGGCGCTTTTCACCATGTATTTCTCCGGCGGCACCATTCCGATTTATTTGAACGTCAAATGGTTCGGCCTGCTTGACAACATGTGGTCCCTGATCATTCCGGGCGTCTTGTCCACATACAATATGATCATTATGAAAAGCTTTTTCTCCTCCCTGCCCAAGGAGCTTGAAGAGGCTGCGACCATCGACGGTGCGAACGATTTCCAGATCCTTTTGCGGGTGTATCTGCCCTTGTCGCTTGCTTCCATCGCAACTATCACCCTTTTCTACGCGGTTGGAAAGTGGAACAGCTTTGCAGACGCCAAGTATTACATTCAGACCAAAGCTCTTCAGCCTTTGCAGCTGAGACTTTACAACATCATCAAAGGTTCTACCGCTGTTGATGTAACCGCCATTGAAGGAAACGCCAATTCCAATGCTCAGAACGTTTCCGAATCCATCGAATCGGCTACGATCATCTTTGCAACGCTTCCGATCCTGGTCGTCTATCCTTTTGTACAAAGATACTTTGTATCCGGCGTCACCATCGGCGCGGTAAAAGGATAAGAATATTTTGTATCTCTGCCGCCGGATGGCGGTAAAAATAAAAAGAAGGAGTGTACCACATGAAGAAAATCATGACCCTCGTTCTGGCGCTTGTGCTGGCGTTTGGCTGCATGAGCCTCCCCGTCTTCGCAGAGACGGAATACGATCTGACGCTTCGCGTTGAAGTGTTTGACCGCACGATTGCCGGTTTAAACCTTGAGGATTGCTGGCAGCTGCACTATGCGCAGAAGAATTTCGGCGATCCCAACGGCATCAAGCTTCAGTTTGTTCCCGTATCCCGCTGGGAGGAAGGCGACATCCTCACCACCCAGATCAGCGGCGAAACTGCTGCGGACATCTGCATCACCTACAACGGCGATCTCGTTAACTCCCTGATTGCTGACGGCGGTGTGTATGCTCTGGATGATCTCATTGAAGAGTACGGCGCGAACATCGTTGCCTTCCTGGGTGAAAACCTTCTGGGCTACGGCGCGTTCGATCCCGATGAGGACGGCGTAAAGACTCAGTACACCATTCCTGCCCGCCGCATTTCCGTTGTAAACCAGGGCGCGTTCGTTCGCTCCGACTGGCTGAAAGCGCTGGACATGGAAGAACCCAAGACCATCGATGAGCTGGAAGAGTACCTCTACGGCGCCAAGGAAGCCAACCTCGGCGGCGAGATGACCATCCCCTTCAGCTATGCGATCTTCACCTCCAACCCCATGTTCGCAATGCGCTACTACATCAGCGCTTTCGTAAACTTCGACGAGATCACCGAGGAAGACTGGATTGCCTACAAGGACAACCCCGAAATGCTCCCCGGCGCGAAAGAAGCTTTTGAGCTGTTCAACAAGTGGTATCATGACGGCGTTCTGTATGAGAACTTCGCCGTTGACACCGACAGCACCATCGGCGACACCTACATGACCCAGGGCTACTTCGGCTACTTCCTCCAGCAGTACGATCAGCCGTGGCGCACCGACAAGAACTATCAGGCTGAAATGGCCAAGAACGTAGAAGGCGCCGAGTGGATCCCCGTAAACGCCTGGGCCAACATCTACAACGGCAAGACCTATCACGACAACTATGACGCCGCCGGCCTCACCATCTTCGTACCCGACTGGGTCAGCGAAGACGTTGCCGCTGCCGCCATCAAGTATCTCGACTGGATGTGCATCCCCGAGAACATGTTCGCCATGCAGAACGGCGTTGACGGTATCAACTACCACGGCCTCGATGAGAACGGCCTGCCCCTCGACGCTGTTCCCACCGATCAGGTTCCCGACGAGTACAAGATGCATGTTGGCGACGTAGTATTCATCTCCAATGGCTACAACTTTGGCGACGACGCCAAGAACGCGGCCTACGTTGCCCGCTCTTTCCCCGGCTATGAAGAGCAGGTTGCCCAGTCCGTTCTCTACTCCAACTCTGACGCTTGGACCCAGATCAGCTTCACTGTTCCGATCCAGGCTGCGACCGACTACTCCGCCACCGTCATCACCAAGCAGAACGAGCTGATTGCCCAGACCATCAGCTGCGATCCTGATGAGTTTGACGCTGTATGGGATGAGTACATCCAGGCCATCCTCGATGCAGGCGCGGATAAGGTTATCGAAGCCTATCGCCAGGCCTATATCGACGGCAACTATCGCGGAACTTTCCCCGGAGCGAAATAATCAAAAAATGCGCTTCTGAGCCTCCCCTTGCGGGAGGCTTTTTTTGACAAAACTTAACTTGACTCAAAACCTATAATTCTATATAATATACGAGGCTGTGAAGCAGCTGTGCCATAGACAGCGAGTGCGTTAATGCGTAAATCCTTTGGATGCTCGCCGAGGTGCAAAGGATTTGGATTTGAAATTTGTTTTTCTGCCGCCCTTGCGCCTATGCGCAGGGGCGTTTCATTTGCCGTCATTTCAGGACGGAATGTGAGGTGTAGAAAAATGTCCAATAAGAACATCGAAAGCAAGAAGGTCATCGTTGCCGGTATCAAAGAGAAGTTTGAGAAGGCATCCACCGTTGTGCTGGTTGACTACCGCGGTCTGACCGTGGCCGAGGATACCGCTCTTCGCAACGAATTCCGCAAGTGCGGCGTTGAGTACGCGGTTCTGAAGAACAGCATGATCGAGCTGGCCGTGAAGGATACCCCGTACGCTGAGCAGATGAAGGCCCTCCTGAAGGGACCCACCGCCGTAGCCTTTGGTTACGAGGATATGATCGCTCCTGCGAAGATCGCGGTTGAATACGGCAAGAAGACCAAGAAGCTCGCACTCAAGTGCGGCGTTTGCGACGGCGCGTATCTCGACGCAGCCGGCGTGCAGGCTCTGGCAGATCTGCCGAGCAAGGAAGTCCTTATCGCTCGACTCATGGGCAGCATGATGAGCGCGGTATCCGGCTTCGTTCGCGTTGTGGAGGCTATCCGCAAGCAGAAGGCTGGCGAGGAATAATCGCCGCTTAACCATTTAAAAAATCACATCGATATGATGAATACTTTGGAGGTAACACAATGAACGCTCAGGAAATCATTTCTGCTGTTGAGTCTATGACTATTCTCGAGCTGGCTGATCTCGTAAAGGCCATGGAAGAGAAGTTTGGCGTATCCGCCGCCGCCCCCGTTGCTGTAGCCGCTGGCCCCGCCGCCGCTGCTGAAGCTGTTGAAGAGAAGACCGAGTTCGACGTAATCCTCAAGGACGTTGGCTCCGAGAAGATCAAGGTCATCAAGGTTGTTCGTGAAGTCGTTTCCGGCCTCGGCCTCAAGGAAGCCAAGGAACTCGTTGACGGCGCTCCCAAGACCCTCAAGGAAGGCGTCACCAAGGAAGCCGCTGAAGAGATCAAGAAGAAGTTCGAAGAAGTCGGCGCCACCGTCGAAATCAAGTAATCTTACTTTTTCAAATAAAAGGAGCTGTCTCGCCCGAGGCAGCTTCTTTCTTTAGATGAAATGTTGAATTTGAGATTTTTGCGGTACGGCATATAAATCGAATAATGACAGCGGGGGCTTGCTCCCGCCGCCGGTAATACTTAATTGTCCCAATGAATTATAAGCAGGAATATTTCTCTATTTCGGAGGATATAATAATGCATGATGATGTCACAACCGTAAGCCAGCTTAAAAAGGCTGTGCACGATATGTGCCTGAAAAAAGGCTGGGGCGGCGAGACGGGCATCCAGAACCCGCAGCATGTCGCCATGGCGATGACGGTTGAGATGAGCGAGCTGCTTGAGCATTTTCAGTGGCTTGACCCGGATGGCGTTCAGAAGCTTCTGGACGGAAAAGACGAAAAAAGGAAACAGAAGATCGCGGAGGAATACGCAGACGTCATGATGTACGGACTTCAGCTGATGTGGAGTCTGAACATCGACGTTGCGCATGAGATCGAGCGAAAAATCGATATCGTTCTAAAGCGGGATGCTTCCTGGAAGGCGGACGTCCCGCATACGTAAAAATGCGGAGGGCGTATGCCGGAAAGTTTTGAGCATATTTTGGTTATAGATACGGGCGGAACCTCAGCCAGAAGCATTATGAAAAAGCTTCGGGCGCTCGGGGTTTCGTCCGTTTTATCAAGCGCGGCGAGAATTCAGTATACCGGGCGCACCAAAGGCGCAATCATTGCCGGAAACGGCATTGTTTTGAAGGCGACTGAGGGCGCGGCGGCGGAAATCCTGAATTTTCCCGCGCCTGTTATGGCGCTTGGCGAAAATGCGCAGGCGCTGCTTATTGCGCTCGGAGGTGAAAGGGAGAAAGAAGCCTTTGAAAAACGGGCGCTGCACGTGGAATTTTTGCCGGATCCCTTGTTTGCGTCCCTTACGCACGGGGACAGGTATTTTGAACATCTCCCTGAGGTGCGTCTTCCGGACGGCGCCGTTCCGATCGCCCGTGCGGAGGGACAAATCTGTGCGTATCGCATGAAGAGCGCAAATGTGTACGGCGCGTTTTTTTCCGTGGAATCCAACGATCCGGACGGACTTAAAATGCTCGAAAATTTTGCGCGGGACATATGCAAATGCGCCTTTGACTGGAACATGGAAAGCTATTTATCCTGCGTAACGGAAAAAATCCGGCAGCGCTTTCCGGAGGGAAACGTGGTCGCCGCCTGTTCGGGCGGACTTTTGAGCACGGTTTCTTATTTGATTTTAAACCGCGCGCTTGGAAACCGCTGTAAATGTGCGCTTGTGGATACGCATCTTTTGCCCAAGGGCGAAATTGAACAGGCGAAAAAAGTGATATTTGACGCGTGCGGACGGGAAATCACGGTCTTTGACGCAAGGGAAGAAACGCTTTTTCGTCTAAAGGGCGTTGCCGATGCGCGCGAAAAGAGGGAGATTGTCTATAAAACCATCCATGAAACGATCAAAAATGAATCGGATCATGTGATTTTTCATGCTTTTACCGGCGAATTTTCTCCGGTGGAGGGGTTGTTTCGGGACGAAGTGCGCTCAATCGGAAGAATTCTTGCGCTCAAAGAGGATTTTTTGCAGAAAAGACCCTTTCCCGGCGCGGGATTTGCCGTTCGCATCAGCGGCGAAGTGACGGAAAAGAAGATCGATATGCTGAAAAGCGCCGACCATGTGTTTGAATCGGAAATCCGTTCAAGCGGGCTTGATAAAAAGCTCTGGCAGTATTACGCGTCCCTGATCGGAACCGACGCGGGCGCGTTTATCATTCTCCACGCGCTGTTGTCGGGCGAAAAAGCCAGCGGTTATGCCTATCGTCTGCCCTATGACGTGATAGAGAAAACCGTCATGAAAACTATGGAAATCTGCCCGGATGCGGAAGGCGTTTTATACGATGTTTCCGGTCGCTGGGCGCCGCTTTTCTCTTTGTAAATGTCTGAGAATGTGGTATAATGAGAAAAAATGCGGGAGGAAATACAAATGAAGCTCAAATATTTGGGAACCGCAGCTGCCGAAGGCATCCCTGCAGTGTTCTGTAATTGCGAAAAATGCGTTTATGCCCGTAAAGTCGGCGGCAAGGAAATCCGCACGCGCTCGGGTGCAATCATCGATAACGTGCTTAAAATCGATTTGCCTGCCGACGCATATATGCAGTCGCTTCTTCACGGGCTGGATTATTCCACGCTCGATCACATTCTCATTACCCACACCCACGAGGACCACTATTGCGTTCTGGAATTGGGCAACAGAAGAGCGCCGTATTCCCAGAAAAAGAAAACCGAAAACCCTCTGACCGTCTACGGAAGCATTCAGGCAGAGGCAATGATTAAGCCGATGCTTGAAGAAGGCGTTTTGGAATTTAAAGTGATGAAAGCCTATCAGCCCGTCAAAATCATGGACTATACGGTTACGCCCCTTCCGGCAGTGCATGCCTTTAAAGAGCAGGCATTTTTCTATCTGATCGAAAAGGGAAATGAAGCGCTTCTCTATTGCCACGACACCGACGAATTCACAGACGAGCACATCGAGTTTCTGAAAACCAAAAAAGTTACAATGGTCTCCCTCGACTGCACAAACGGCGTTCTGGAAATGGATTACATCGGCCACATGGGCATTTCGGACAACCTCAGAATGAAGGAAAAGCTTCTGAAAATCGGAACCGCCGACGAAAACACCATTTTCATCGCCAACCATTTTTCCCACAACGGCGTTGCGCCCTATGAGGAAATGGTGAGAAGGCTTCCCGGCTTCCTCGTGTCGTATGACGGCATGGAAGTGGAGGGGTAAAAACAAAAAAACAACCTGAGCGATGGATCAATTGAATCCTTGATCCATCGCTCAGGCTGTTTTTTCGGGACGGGAAATCCATACCCTACGGAAAAGACAAGCGTTTTTAAGAAATCCAGCGCGCGTTTACCCCGTACGGGAGGCGTTTCGCCTCCCGCTTTTACGATTATTTTTCCTCTCTTACCGCGCCGTATTTTTCGCATATATCCTGCATATCGCTTCCCGCAAACACGCATGCGATGCCGGTATACGCAAACAGCGCTTTTTCAAGCTTTTCTCTGTCTTCCGTTTGAAACGCGAGCGGCGTTTTTCCGTTTGCTGCGCATTCCGAAACGAAATCGGAGATATCGCAAATATCGATTTCATCAAGATGAATGACCGCCAGCAAATCTTCCGGTTCCAAATCGTACATATCCTCGGGATCGGAAATTTCGGTCTGTGCGCGGAGGGCTTCCGAAAGGGGATAAATGGCGCGCGCGGAGCATACATATTTTTCCGGGTCTTTTTCTTTTATTGTCTGTTCGCCGCCGGACAGGACGCTTATGGCTTTGATGTGCTCGGGCGTCGTTCCGCAGCAGCCGCCGATTGCGCCTGCGCCCGTTTCTACGATGGTTTTCATGCTTTCAAGCATTTGATCGGGCGAATAGGGATAATAGGTTGTGCCGTCCGGCGCGGTCTGAGGCAGACCTGCGTTCGGCTGGACGATTACGGGAAGATGGGTGGACGCGATCATCTTTTTGATGGTGGGCATCATCTGCTCGGGGCCTTCGGAGCAGTTGATGCCGACGGCGGCAGCGCCCGCGGCTTCTGCGATTTTTGCGCAGGTTTCGCTCGTTGCGCCGGTTAGGGTACGGCCGTTTTGAAAGGTGAAGGAGACGGCGCATTCAAGACCTGCCGCTTTGGCGGCAAGGGCGGCGCATCTGGCTTCGGCGGCGTCTGTCTGGGTTTCGATCATGGCAAAATCCGCGCCTGCTTCCTTGGCTGCGCGCATTTGGGTCAGGGAGGTTTCAAAAAAATCTTCCATTTTATATTGGCCTACCGGATACAGAAATTCGCTGGTCGGGCCGACGTCGACGGCGACAAGGGCTTTTCCTTTTGCGGCTTCTTTGGCAAGCGAAACGGATGCTTTTGTGATGCACGCGCTCATGCCTTTTTTGCCTTTGTGGGAAAGCGCCATGTCGGTTGCGCCAAACGTGTCGGCCAAAATGACGTTTGCGCCGGATTCGATGTAGCGCGTGTGAATCCCCCGGATGACCTCGGGCTGCGTGATGGACAATTCGTCCGGGCAGGTTGTATGTATGCCCATCTGTCCGATCAGCGCGCCCATGCTGCCGTCAAAAAGCAAAACTTTTTCTGAAATTCTCTCGGAAAATGCGCCCATTTGGCCTCGCCTCCTCAAATATACGAAATTATAACACAATTAATCCATTACAGCAACTCGATTTTACCCGGGCGCGTTGCAAAATCCTGAAAAATGTGCTAAAATCACTTCTGCTATGATTGAAATAGTTGTGTCACATATTATCAGGAGGGACTTATCATGGGTTCTACGTTTGAAAAACTTTCTTCCAACAAGGTAAAGCTCAGCTTTGTAGTAGACAAAGACGTTTTTGCCGCAGCTCTTAAAAAGGCCTACACCAAGACCGCAGGCCGCTTCAACATCCCCGGCTTCCGCCGCGGCAAGGCCCCCATGCACGTGATCGAGATGCACTATGGCCCCAGCGTTTTCTTTGAGGAAGCGTTTGACGTAGTCTTCCCCACTGTTTACTCCGAAGCCCTGCGCGAGCACAACGTGGAGCCGGTTGACCGCCCCGAAGAGCTGGATGTTACCCAGATCGAAAAGGGTCAG
>JAZSFI010000257.1:0-6975 GCA_045532135.1 Clostridia bacterium
TGGTGGATGCGGACTACAGCCAGATTGAATTAAGAGTGCTTGCGCATATGTCGGGTGACGCCGGTATGCAGGGCGCGTTCAATCGGGATGAAGATATTCATACGCGAACCGCAGCGGAAGTCTACGGCGTGGATATTGAAGAAGTTTCGCGCGAAATGCGTTCAAACGCCAAGGCCGTCAATTTCGGTATTGTCTATGGCATTTCCGATTTCGGCCTTGCCAAGAACATCGGCGTTTCCAGATACGAAGCGGCGGAATTCATCAAAACGTATCTTGACCGTTATTCCGATGTCAAAAGATATATGGATGAGCAGGTTGCTTTGGGAAAAACGC
Source organism: Clostridia bacterium (assembly GCA_045532135.1). Taxonomy (GTDB): domain Bacteria; phylum Bacillota; class Clostridia; order Christensenellales; family Aristaeellaceae; genus SFHK01. The sequence continues at coordinate 334 of JAZSFI010000257.1, forward strand.
AGGGCTATGTGTCTACGATGCTCGGGAGACGAAGATATCTTCCGGAAATGCAAAGTTCGTCCTTTAACATGCGCGCCTTTGGCGAGCGTGCCGCGATGAACAGCCCCATTCAGGGAACGGCAGCCGACATCATTAAGCTTGCCATGGTCAAGGTGCATAAGGAACTCAAGGACAGAAAACTCAAATCGCGGCTGATTTTACAGGTGCACGATGAGCTCATCGTTGAGACATGGGAAAGCGAAAAGGAACTGGTTCAGGAAATTCTGATTCGCGGTATGGAATCAGTAATGCGTTTGTCCGTTCCGCTCAAGGCGGAGCTTTCAACAGGAGGGAATTGGAATGAGTGCAAATCGTAAGGTGTATATTCTGGGGCTTACCGGCGGAATCGCGTCCGGCAAGTCGGAGGCGGCAAAGCATTTAAGTACGCTGGGCGCAGCGTGCATCGATGCCGACGCCATTTCCCGCGCCATGACTGCACCGGGCGGACCGCTTTTGCCTGCGATTCGCGAGGCTTTCGGCGATGAAGTGTTTGACGAGGAGGGCAATCTTGACCGCCGCGCGCTTGCGGACATTGTGTTTGCAGATCCTATGCAGAGAAGACTTCTCGATTCTGTGACCCATCCTGCGATTCAGAAGGCCATGATGGACGATGTGGAAAGATACGAGGAAGAGGGAAAGTCGCTGGTTGTTTTAAATGTACCGCTGCTTTTTGAAACCGGCATGGACGCGCTTTGCGATGAAACTTGGCTGATTTCACTGGACCGCGACAAGCAGATCGAGCGCCTGATGGAAAGAGACGGATTAACGCGCGAGCAGGCGATCGCCCGCATCGACAGCCAGATGTCGCTTGAAGACAAGGAAGCGCTGGCGACGGTGATCATCGACAACAGAAGAAGCCTTGAAAAGCTCAAAAGCGAGCTGAACAGTTTGTACGCCTCGCTGGAAAAAAAGCTGCACAAGCTTGAAAACGAATGAGCAAAAAGCGAAAACGCGTAAAAAAGCGCACGGTATGGGCGCTTTTTCTCCTTATCATATTGATTGCGCTGTTTGTATTTCTGCTTCCGGATGCGCTTGAAAAGGTGAACTATCCCGTTTTGTACAGGGAGTGGATTGAGGAGTTTTCCTTCGAATACGGTCTGGATCCCGCGCTTGTTGCGGCGATTGTGTATACGGAATCGGGGTATGACGTAAACGCAACAAGCTCTGTCGGAGCCAGAGGGCTTATGCAGGTGATGCCCTCGACCGCCGAATGGATTCATCCCAAGCTCAACAAGCGCTACCCGTTTGACCCGGAGGCGCTTTACACCGTGGACGGCGCGCTTACATACGGTTGCTGGTATCTGGGTTTTCTTTCAGATTTATTTGAAGGGGATCCGATGAGCGTGGTTGCGGCCTACCATGCGGGACAAGGCAAGGTGGATTCGTGGCGCAAGGATGTTTCATATGCGCCCGACGGCGTGCACCTGACAAGCCTTCCCGAGGGAGCAAAGGCCACGCGGCATTACGTTGAAAAGGTAAATAGAGCTTATGAATACTATGCGAAAATCTATCATGCGCCTTTGGAACAATAGAAAACGAATTTTCTGCATGATGCTGTCTGCTGTTTTGCTGCTCACGATGACGGCGTTTTCAGGAAGCAGAGACGTTTTCACCATCGGCATGGTCTGCTCCGCCGGCGCGACGATCAACCCGTATCGCTGTACGCAGAGGGATCTTGTGAGCTTTAACGAGCTTGTGTTTGAATCGGTCATCGATTTTGACGATTCCTTTAAGCCGGTGGGCGAGCTTGCGCTTTCGTGGCAGGCGTCGGAGACGGACGGCGTTTATACGTTTAAGCTGCGCGACAACGTGCGTTTTCATGACGGATCCTATCTGTCCGCGAACGACGTTGTGGCAGCATACGATTACATTATTTCCCTCGGCGAATCCTGCCCGTACTATACAAGATGCCAGTACATCAAAAAAATGGAAGCGGTAGACCTTTATACCGTAAAAGTCACCGGAAAATACGAAAGCTACCTTACGCTGTATGCCATGACATATCCGATTGCACAGCGCAACACGCTTTCCCAGGAACTGGCTTCGGGAACAGGCGCATATTGGTACATTGCCTATGACCTTGAATGGCTGCAGCTGGATATTAACCCCTATTGGTGGAAAAAAACGCCGACGATCGGTACGCTTTTCGGCCTTCGCTATGACGATACGGGAAAAGCGCTGGTAGCGCTCAGCATGGGCGAAATTGACGCGCTTTCCACTCGTTCGCAAAATGCAGCGCTTTCAAGGCTCCTGAACGACCGAACCGGCGTTGACTACACCACCCTTACCTATGAAATGCTGATTCCAAACCTAAATTCCACGATTTTTTCCAATGTGTACACCCGTCAGGCGCTTATGTACGCCATCGACATCACAACCATTGCTTCCAACATCTACATGGGCATGGTGACGGAGTCGGAGGTGCCCATCGTTCCGGGTACATGGCTTTACGAAACACAGTCCGCCGTGTATTTTGAGTCGCAGGAGCGTGCGCTTCAACTTTTATATCAGGGCGGATGGGGAGACTACAACGCGGACGGCATTTTGGATCAGGTTATAGACGGTATTTTGCAGCAGTTTGAATTTACCATCCTGACGTATGATGATGATACCACCGGTACACGCACGCACGCCGCGGAAATGATCCGCGATCAGTTAAGACCGCTCGGCATCAATGTGACGGTTTCAACATCCACCAAGTCCGCCGTTCAGAAGAAAATGAAGAACGATGAATTTGACATGGTGCTTTGCGCGATGAATACCGCGATGCTTCCGGATCTGACCTTCCTTTTGAACTCGCAGGGCAGACTTAATTATTCCGGCTATATGGACAGCGGCATGAACACGCTTCTGGAAGACGTTTATACGACAATGGATGAAGTGCAGTTTCAGTTCCTGATGAGCCAGATTCAGATGAAAATTGTGCAGGAACTTCCGCTTTTAGGACTTTTCTTCCGTAAAGGTACGATCATGACCACCGCCGATATCTCAGGCCTCGGCGCGGTCAGGGAAACGGATGCGTTCAGAGGAATTGAGTACGTTACGTTCCATGATTAATTGGCAGGCAGCGCCTAAAAACAGGCGCTGCCTGTTTTAAGTATTGTAAGGGCTCCATCTGATGAGGGAAAGATAGTAGAAAGATTTAGAACGGATGTGAACGAAAACTTTTAACCGTCTTTCGGTTTCTTCTCTTTATATCGAAAGGTGAATCATTGGCAATCGAAAAGCCTTTCGTTATCTCTCCTTCCGTCTCGGCTGACGCCGATCCACCTTCTTCGTCAGAGGAAGGCTGGGGGATGCTTAAAAGTGAATACTGAGGATAAACGGTTGGTTTGATTGACATTTTTATATCTGTACACAAAAAAACACCGCCCTCCGTTCATCGGATGCGGTTGCGCTCGGTGAGTCTTTCCAAAAATTGAAATGACCCTTGATTGCTTCATTTTTTCGATCTTCCTCTTTCTTTACAAAGGCTGATCATCCGCAATCAAGGGTCATTTCGGTTGTGTCTTGTTATCTAACATCATTTTGTGTACCTCGCTTTCTTTTATTGACCGGTCAGTGTACGGGTGTTGCTTCCCTTCTTTTCTTCTTTGATGGTTAAACTCTGCCATCTGTTTAGGAAGCGCACCATTGTCTTTCCGGTCTGAACAGGATTCTTTGGGTAACAACCGTGATGTTATCGGTTTGTTCCTCCCTGTTTTGTAATTACATTATAACACAAGATGCCGTAATTTGCAAGATGGAATGATGCACAAAGATATAAATGTAATATATGTGTAAAGTGCAGAAACTTCTTAACATTTATTGACGCGAAGAAAAATAAGTGGTATAGTTATAATGTTGGTAAAAAAAATAAGGCGTTTTTATACGCCTTAATTTTTTGCCCTATTTTTTGAGATACCAAGTGTAATCATAGCCGTTGTCGCTGATTTCCTTTAAAGGGGAGATGGTAAAGTGAACAACGGCATTTGCGCGAAGGAGAATGCTTGCTTCGTTCTCAATCTTTTCCGTTTCGACCTTAGGATTTGCCGCCTGCTGAAGATAAAGCGTCTGTGCTTTGGTGAGCGTTGCAGGTTCGCCCATGTCGTGCCAGCACTTCAGGGGATTGGTGGTTTCTTCATCGACGGTGCGGGTCAGAAGCGTTTTTGCGCCGGATTCGGCGAGGGAAAGGCGGATTTCCTTTTCTTCTCTTGAAATATTCCATGCAACGCCTTCATATTTTCCGTCTTCCGTATTCATAACGACGATACTTTCATCTTTATAAACGCATGTTCCTTTTAAATTATTGAAAAAGTGGAACGTCCACATGGTGGGCTTGGGGATGAGACCGCCGGCGATCAGGCCGAAGCCGCCGTGGAAGGGACGGGAGGGAACGCCCATTTCTTCAAACACGTCGCCGAACGTCCAGTAGGAATAGCTTTTTGCCACGTCGCCCAGACACGCCAAAAGCCCTGCGATGTTGGCGGCGTTATAGTTTGTGTCGTGAATGGGGCAGAAGGGGTTGTAGGACGTGTTGAATTCAGTGATATGCATGTCCATTCCCTTGAACTCGGGGAAGCTGTCGATGATCCCGCGCGTGGTCTTCATCTCTTCGTATGTAAAGGAAACTTCGCACATATCGTGATAGAGGTATCTTCCGTGTCTTTCGGGGGTTTGCCCCATATAGGCGTGGCGGGTGACGAAATCGACGGGGACACTGTTGTCGCGGCAAAAAGTCAGAAAATCCTTTATCCATTCCTGCGAGCCGCTTCCGCCGCAGATGGCCGGACCGCCGACCTTCATTTCGGGAAGGATTTCCTTTACGGCGCGCGCTGAGACTTCATATAAATGAAGATATTTTTCCTTGTCTGCGTTCTCCCAGAAGCCCGGAAGATTGGGTTCGTTCCATACTTCGCACGGCCAAGTGGAAACATACTCCTTTCCGTAGCGTTCTGCGAGATGCTTGAGCGTGGCTTTGATCAGGTTTGCCCACTTTTCATGATCCGCCGGAGGCGTGGTATTTCCTTTCCAGTAGAAGATGGTCTGCGTGCCGGAAGCCATTTTATAGGGCATGAAGCCCAACTCCAGAAACGGAGTCAGGCCGTTTTCGATGTAGGAATCCATTACGCGGTCAAGATATGTGAAGCAGTACGCGTCAATGAGATTTCCGTTTTCATCGGGATAGGGCTGATAGATTGCCATATCGTCTGAAAAAAGGCCATGGCCTCTGATGTGCTTAAAGGAAGCAAGCGACTGTGCGAGGCGCATTTCGTCAATGTATTCCTTCTGAAGCGCAAGCCCCATGCGTCCGGTTCCGATGCAGAAATCGGCGTTGTTGCAAAATTCGGCGCGCATGCTTTGTGTTATGGAAATGGTTGTTGCTTTCATAAACGGATCCTTTCCGCCTGCCCGCGACCGGGCGGCACGCGTTATAATCAAAAATTTATATGATTATTTCGACATAAAACGAAAACTTCCTTCTATTAAAGATGCATAATGAAAAAAATGAATATAAAAATATTTGATCACTAAAACGTTTTCTGAAAATGATTGACAAGTTGAACGAAATGTATTAGAATATGTAAAAACAAGTATACTGTTTGGAATGTGCTGTATTTTCAGGAGAGCCTGAGAACATCAGAAACGGAAGTTGATCAGAGGAGCGTTGGCTATCATGAGAAAATTTCGCAATGTGCTGATTGGACTTGTATGTGTGGCGGCGTTGGTTGCGCTCATCGTGTTTTTGGACGCTGAGCCCGAAAATTTCCGCGCCAAATACGAGGGTACAGACCTGACACAGGATGTTACCGGCATAGGCAGAACCGATACCTATGACGGCTATTTGCGCGCTCATCAGAATGTCCAGGCGGTTAAGGAAGGCGTAAACGTGGACGTTCTGGCGTTTGAAGGCAACGCGGAAATTCAGAGCGAGGAAGACGGCAGCCAATATGTATACACCGCCGACGCTTCGTTTGTTACATGGAAAATCAATGTGCCCGAAAGCGGCATGTACAATGTGAAGATCGACTATATGGCCGGCGAAAGCCGCGGCGTTGATCTGGAGCGCGAGTTCTATATCAACGGCGAATTGCCCTTTGCAGGCGCAGGCCAGCTGACGTTCAACCGTCTGTGGACGGATGAAAGCGAAGTAAAAAAGGACAACCAGGGCAACGATATCCGCCCCTCCCAGAAGGAAGTATTTGCCTGGCAGAAGGCGTTTTTCAAAGACGATATGGGCTATCACGCAGAGCCCTATCAGTTCTATTTCGAAAAGGGCGAAAACACCATCAGCCTCAAAGCCATCAATGAGCCGATGAAGATCCGCGCCATTGAGCTGCTTCCTGTGACAAAGCAGATTACGTACAGCGAATACCTGAATGCGGTTCCCGATGTGGAAATGTCGGAAGATGCGAAAAAATGGAAAAAAATCATTCAGGGCGAAGACGCCTATCTGCGTTCTTCTCCGTCACTGTATGCCAGATACGACCGCTCTTCTCCCGATACCCAGCCCTACAGCGTCAAAAACACCATTCTCAACTATATCGGCGGCGATCCGTGGAGAACGGCCGGTCAGTGGATCGAGTGGGAATTTGAGGTGCCGGAAGACGGCTACTACAACAT
>JAZSFI010000415.1:0-5077 GCA_045532135.1 Clostridia bacterium
GTCGTAAACGGCGCCGTTTTCATCCACGCTGAAAAACGCCTGCGCGTCTTTCGTAAGGCGGTTCGGGATATTGTTCCATTCTTCCACGCCGTGAAGGAATGTATTCTTGGTAAGATTGCAGCCGAGAAAGAGGATCTGCGCGCTTCGCAAAAGCAGCTTTTCCCAGCAGCCGCCCTTTGCGCACGGCGAATGCGAATTTTCTTCGCCCTGAATAAACGCTTCGGCATCTCTTCCGCAGGCAGCGACCGAATGCGTGGGATGCAAAGACCGCTTAACGAGCGGGCGCATGCGGAAAATATTGGTCAAAACGCCCACGCACGAAGGCTCGGTTTTTACGTTGAATACGTTGTATTTTTCATTCATCTGCGCCCATGTATGCGTCGGAAGAACAAGAAGGCCGTTCTTCATATATTCCATGAGCGCGTCAATCACCGTATCTGCGCCGCCTTCCACCGGACCGATTGCCTTCATTGACGAATGCACAAGCAGCGTGCCCGCCGGGTTTATGTGCATTTCGGAAAGCTGCTTTAAAAGCACGTCCTTTGTGTACATTGTTTTCTCCTTTTACTTCTCAGCTTTCAGGACATATACGCCGTAGGGTTCAACCTTCATATTGCCCTCGTATTCGTTGCCGGTCAGAAGATCCGTCATTCTGCCTTCGAGCGCAATTTCGCCTTCCTGATATCCGGCCTCGATTACAATCATGCCCTTTTCATCTTCGCCGCTTCTCGGAATTACGACAAGCGTGCCCTCGGTCTTCATGCCTTCAACCTTCGCATCTTCAAGCGCCAGGGAAACAAGCTTTTTATAGCCCGCCTCGTCGCTCATCGCGCCCAGCAGGATCACTTCGCCTTTTCCGTACTTGTGACGGCTGATGATGGACTTCCCGCACAATGCGCAGTGTCCCGAAGATATCTCCGCAATGGATTCTCCGTTTCCGAAAAGGTCATACGCTTCCGCCCACTTGCGGACAATGATTTCTTCGCCATCCGTCCAATGGGCCTTCAGATATTTTCCATCCGTCGGAACCGAATAGGCCATCTCCACGCCCAGCATTTTTTCAATCATGCCCATTGCGCGGTCGGTGTAATGCGCGCCGATGGAATTACGGATATCCGTCATGGGACCGGCAACCCATACGCCGCCGTCTTTCACCCATTTTTCAATTCTGCCCGCCATATCGTCGTCTTCCAGCGTCATCTGAAGCGGCGTAAACAGAAGCTTGTATTTTGAAAAATCATTCTTCGCGCCGATCACATCGGGACGGACGCCAGCCTTCATCATTGCCCTGTGGATTGCCATCAGCTCATGATCGTAGGAGTTCCCGTCAAAAATCGGCTGCTGGTCAAAAAGCTGCCACGATTTGGAGGTAAAATGCATGGCGACAGGCGTGTCGACCTTGGTATTGTTCAAAAAGTCAGAAGCCGTCTCAAAGTCGGAAGCCGTCTTCTGAACCTCGTTAAACACATGCGAAGGTCTCCCTTCCGGCGTTATCACGCTTCCGTGCACAAGCTCATGACCGGCCCAATGCTGTCTCCAGAGCCAGTACATATTGCTCTCGCCGCCAAGCGCGACGGGCAGCCATGAATTTACGCGGCAATATCCCTCGGGCTTGAGCGCCTGGCTGATGGCGACCGAACCGTTCCACGTGGTCGCGGTTTCCGTGTTCCAAAAGGGCTTGTCCTTTATGTTTCTCAAAAAGTCGAACCAGAAGATCTCGTCCGTCAGGTTGTCGGGCGTATTGTAATGGTTGAACATCACAACGTCCATCTTCTCATTCATTTCCTCATAATCCATACCGTTAATCGGCATGGTATCGGTTCCGATGGGCGCGGACGTATATTTTCTCAAAATCTCTGCCTGCTGATGCATAAAGCGGATATCGCTGTCGTAATGCGAATGGTGCCATTCGTAACGCAGATGCGGGTTGTGCCATGCGTGAATCGCAGCGGGAATCTGGTCAAAACGATCATACGCCTGACTGAAGAGGTTTAAATTCCACTCTGCGTTCAGATTTTCAATGGTCTTGTATTTCTTTTCAAGGTCTGCGTGGTATTTTTTCATGCAATGCCCGCACACGCAGCCCGTTCCGAAGGTATAAATCTCGTTGTCCAGCTGCCAGCCGATGATATTTTTGTCGTTTCCGAATTCCTTCGCCATCGCTTCAACGATTTCAAAGCTCGCTTTCAGATAGTTCGGATTGTTGGAGCAGCAATGTCTGCGTCCGCCGTGTTCCGTCTGCCAGCCGCCCTCGTTGAGCACAAGCACGTCTCTGTTGCTTTCGGACAGCCAGATGGGCGGCGTGGCCGTGGGCGTGCCCATCACAACGGCGATGCCTGCGTCATACAGTGCGTCAACGACCTTGTGAAGCCATGTAAATTCATATTGTCCTCTGACCGGCTCCATCTTGCGCCATGCAAATTCTCCGATGCGCGCGCACTTGATGCCGGCAAGCTTCATTTTTTTGATATCATCTTCCATAAAGCTTTCGTTCCAGTCCTCGGGATAATAAGCGCAGCCCAAAAACGGCGTTTTCATATGCATTTGCTCCTTTTGTATTTTGTTAACTTCATTATACCACATCCTTTTTCTTCCTTCAATTCCCTATTTGGCTTGAAATTCATTTCCGTTTCCGCTACAATGAAGATACATTTATAAAAGGAGACGCATATGAAAATTGTTTTTCGGAACACGCCCTTTACCGATTGTCAAAAGAAAATTCTGAGCGAGCTGTGCGCATCCGGCGGATACGAATACAAGTGGTACGAAAAAGGGGAAGAAGTCCTTTTGAAAGATCTTTCGGACGCAGAAGCGCTGATGGGCTATTTCCCCGTTCCGCTTCTAAAATCCCTTTCCAATCTCAAGTGGCACCAGGTCCCCTCCGCGGGCGTTGACAGCCTGTGCGGCGATATCTATCATGACGATTCAGTGGTTTTAACCAATTCCTCCGGCGCATTCGGAACGGCGATTGCGGAATATATGCTGACGGGCGTTCTCATGCTCATGCGGAACATGCCCGCCTACATGAAAAACCAGCGCGCGCACATCTGGCAGGAGGATCAGCCTTCCCGAACCATCTATAAAAGCATTATCACCGTCGTCGGAACGGGCGATATCGGTTCCGCCTTTGCCAAACGCGCCAAAGCCATGGGCGCATACATAAGGGGCGTTAAAAGAACGCCTTGTGCGCCCAACGAAATTTTTGATGAAATCTATACGACAAGCGACCTTAAAACGGCCGTTCGGAACGCAGACGCAGTCGTCATGTCCCTTCCGGGGACAAAGGAAACATGCAAAATACTGTCAAAGGAAATCATCGGTGCGATGGACAAAAAAACCATCCTCGTCAACTGCGGGCGCGGAATCACCGTCGATGAGGATGCGCTTATAAGCGCGCTTAAAGACAAAAAAATCGCCGGCGCTGTTCTTGACGTATGCAAAACAGAGCCGCTTGGCAAGGAAAGTCCGCTCTGGGACATGGAAAACGTCGTCCTGACCCCGCACATTTCGGGGCGCGATACAACGCCTGTGAACGCTGAAAGAATCTTTGAAATCTTTAAGGAAAATCTGACGCGCTTCATCGAAAAAAGAAATCTTGTCAACGTCGTTGACCGAAATCTCGGATATTGATTTTTCTTATCAAAAAGCTCATGACTGACAAAAATCGGAACGGAAAAAACCGTCCCGATTTTTTTGTAACCGCATAAATTTTCTATGTCGCTGTATTTTCCATGCCCTCTGCAGGCGCTTTGTAGCGGATGCATTCGTCCCGCAAAAACGCCATCGGATGAATCGTCTGCTCTTCCTTGGGATTGATTTCGGAAAAAGCGGAATCAAACATGACGATTCCCCTTCTGACCACCTGATGCCCGAATCTGCCGCGCAGACCGTCAATGGCCTGCTCCAGATCCTCTTCCCTGTGCGCCTTCATACACTCGCCGAAAATATCCAGCTGCTCCGGCGCATCCGACCGCACAAGCGACGTGCACGAAACGCCCATCGACCGAAGCGGCAGAAAAGATGCATATCTTTCCTCAAACATCTCAAACGCGGCGCGCGCAATATCGCCCGACAGGCATGTGGCACGCGCAAGCGTCCTTTGGCAGCCCGCGCATTTCAGATCCGTATCCCGCACGGAAACCGAAACGCATTTGGCGCGAAAGCCGTTTTCCCTGAGCCTCGCCGCGACCGATTCGCTTAAAACATAGATCATGCTCTTGGCCTCGGTCACATTTTTGATATCGTGCGGCGGAGTCGAACTGTTTCCGATGGATTTGATGACCTCTTTTTCGTCCGACTGCATCACGCGCGAATTGTCAAGCCCCATGGCAAAAGCCTTGAGCATCACGCCGTTTACGCCGAACCGCTTTCGCATCGTCTCCGTATCCGTGTTCGCCAGCTGACCGATGGTAAGAATGCCCATATTCATGAGCTTGACCGTTGTGTGCGGCCCCACATAAATCAGATCCGAAACGGGCAGCGGCCAGACGATGGATTTGAAATTTTCCTGCGTAATGACGGTAACCGCATCCGGCTTTTTATAGTCGCTTCCAAGCTTTGCAAACACTTTATTGAACGACACGCCGACCGACACGGTAATCCCGATTTCCTTTTTGATGCGCTTTCGGATTTCGTGGGCAACGCGCTCTCCGTCCCGGATGGTAAATTTCGGCTGCGATATGTCCAGCCAGTTTTCGTCCAGACCGAACGCCTCCACCATATCGGTATAATTTTCATAAATCACGCGCATTCTGCGGCTGACTTCGACATAGGTATTGTAATCCGGCGGAACAACCACCAGCTGCGGACATTTGTTTTTTGCCTGCCAGATCGCTTCGCCCGTTTTGATGCCGAATTTCTTCGCGTGCTCGTTTTTGGTAAGCACGATTCCATGCCGCGCCTCGGGATCGCCGCACACCGCAACAGGCTTATCACGGATGGACGGATTTCTCGCGCACTCCACCGATGCGTAAAAGCTGTTTGCATCCGAATGCAGTATCACCCGTTCCACGTTCATCGCCCCGTTTCACAATCGAACATACGTTCTTTATTAAAGCAATTATAGCACATATGTTCG
>JAZSFI010000552.1:0-2200 GCA_045532135.1 Clostridia bacterium
GGACTGACTGGCAGGCTTCCATGGAAGTCGTCGCCGCTGCCGGCGCCAAGATCGGCGTTGAGATCACCACCCTGTATCCCGAGTACGCTGTCTATCAGACCGTGTTCACCAACCCCAACCAGACCGAGTACGCCATCTTCATGTGGTCTCCCGAGGCTGCTTCTCCCTCCAACCCCTGGACCCGCGTCAACCAGTTCCTCGGCTCTGAATATGTAGGCGTTGAGAACAACTGGAGCGGCAACTGGGGCCAGTATGTAAATGAAGAGGCGGATGAGCTTCTCAAGAAGATCCCCACGACCACCGATGCCGAAGAGCTCAAGGCTCTTTACACCGAGCTGACCAAGATCTATCTGACCGAAGTTCCCTCCTTCTCCCTCATGTATCGTCCTTCCGTATTCCACGCGGTGAACGAGTCCGTATGGACCAACTTCCCGGCTGGCGACGATGGCCGCAACATCCCGCCGGCGGACTGCACCGATGGTTACGGCATTGCTGCCCTGTATGACCTCGAGCTTGTAAATCCGTAATTTCGTATACCTTACAGGCGGCCATGCTTCGTATCTTTGGAAGCATGGCCGCTTCCTGCATGAAGGGGTGAGTGAAGGCACATGAAGGGATATAAGAAATATTTCAAAAAGAAAATCATCTGGTTCTTAATCACGCTGGTTGTGGCAGTAGTACTCAATTTTGTACTTCCGCGCCTGATGCCTGCGGATCCTGTCGCGGCAATCACAGGTAAACTGACGCAGGGCATGACTGATGCCAGCGCTGCACAGGAAGTCTATAAGCGTTATCAGAAAGAATTCGGCACGGACAAATCCATGTTCGAGCAGTTCTTCATCTTCGTCAAAAATCTGTTTTCCGGCGACCTTGGAACATCGTTCAGCCAGTATCCGAGAAAGGTCTCCAATATCATTTCCTCCGCAATTCTCTGGACGATCGGGCTCCAGCTGCCCGCGATCATCGTCGGATGGCTCTTGGGCAACATTTTAGGCGCATTGGCCGCCTATATACGAAAGGGCTTTGACAAGGTTCTCATGCCCTTATCGCTTTTGATCAGCAATATTCCCGCTTTCGGCATGGCAGTCATTCTGCTTGTGCTGTTTGCAGTCAATTTGAAAATCGCGCCAATCTCAGGCGGCTACGCCTTTGATATGATTCCCAATTTTTCTTGGAAATTCGTAAAATCCATCATCAGTCACTATCAGCTTCCCTTCTGGTCGATCGTTCTGATTTCCATCGGCGGCCAGGCAGTGGGCATGCGCTCCATGTCCATTTATGAGCTGAACGCTGATTATGTTAAGTACGCCCGCTTCCTCGGTATTAAAGACAGGAAGATCGTCGGCTATGTATTCAGAAACGCAATGCTCCCGCAGGTCACGGGTCTTGCGCTTTCCATCGGCACCATGATCGGCGGCGCGCTCGTTGCGGAAATTGTTTTCAGCTATCCGGGACTTGGTTCTGCGATGTATACCGCGGTTACGGCTGCGGACTATCCGCTGATTTCCGCAACCACGCTGATTATCACGCTTATGGTTCTTGTGATTACTTTCTTGCTCGACATCATTTATGCCATCATCGATCCGCGCGTCAAAGCAGCGCAATTTGATTAAGGGGAGGGCTTGTATATGTTTAACACTATAAAGCAAGTGTTCCGTTCCCCGAAATTCCTTGTCGGATTCATCATCTTTTCTATCATTCTTCTGACCATGTTCATCTATCCCATCTTTAATCCCGGAGATCCGCTTGACCAGATCGGCGTTGGCAATTTCGCCAAACCCGGCACTTATGTTTCCGTTTACGATACCGTCGGCAGCAAATCCGAGATTCTGCGTCTTCCCGATGCAGAAGCCAAGCGCATTGCCCAGAAGCTTTCCGACGCCGACCGCATTTCGATGGTTGACTGGTTCGGAAAAGCCGGCGTAGACGTTACCGGCCTTGATATTACCGATACCGACAGTCTCCTTAAAATGTGGAACGAGAATTTCGTAGACAAAAAGCTGCCCGGCATGACAAACGCAGCCCGCAGAAATTATCGACTGCTCGACGGCCGTATCAAAGAACTGCAGGCAGGCGAAACGCTTTATGTTGCTGATATGAATCAGGAAACGAAGCTTCTTGAAGAAAGAAGTCAGATCAGCAAAAACGATTATGTCAATCTCAAGGAAATCGCAAATGTAAAGACGCTTCCTCTCGGAAC
>JAZSFI010000327.1:0-1677 GCA_045532135.1 Clostridia bacterium
CGCGGAAGATCAGAAGGCCTTCAAAGTGATCGCCCGCAGCAAATACGGTAACAACCGTTTCAATGCGAAGCTGTTTGAAAACCGCGATTATACCGAATATCAGTCCTTCGTTCTTCGAAACTCCGGACAGGACAACGAAAAAACTCGCATGCGCGACTCCATCCTGACTTCTCTCACAAAAGGTTCATCAGTTATGTATCAGGAAACGGAGCTTGGTATCGTCTACCTGAACGGCATTTACTGGGGACACTACAATCTGCGCGAGCGTATCAATACCTTCTCCATCTGCCAGTGGGAAGGCTGGGATGAATCCGTCAAGGATTCCATGGATCTGATCAAAGCCAACACCAAGGTCATGCAGGGCTCTGTTGACGACTGGCTGGCAATCAAGGACTGGTACGCAAAGAACGGCATTGAAACCGCTGAAGAGCTTGAATATATCAAGCAGTACATCGATGTTGACAATTATCTTGAGTATATTGCTGTTCAGATGTACACCGGAAACACAGACCTTCTTAACGTAAAGAAATACAAGTCAGATGAGACAGACGGCAAATGGCGCTGGATCCTGTTTGACATGGACTGGGCTTACGTCACCGACACAAACTCCGTCGGAAGATGGCTCACGCCCGGCGGTATGGGAACAGGCAACAAAACAGACAACTCTCTCTTTATCGCGCTTATGAAAAACCCCGTATGCAAAGATCAATTCCTGACATATTTTGCGGAACATCTGCGCACAAATTGGTCCAGTGAAAGCGTATTAAAGATGATTGAGGATCGATACAACCTTCTGGCTCCGGAGTTGGATCAGCATCTGGCACGCTGGAATGTATCTCGCAGCACCTACGATTCGGAAATGCGTCAGTTCAAGCGTTACGCCCAAAGTCGTCCCGGTCGTCTGCTATATTTCTTCTCGCAGTTACTTTCCGAGTCAGAAATGCAGCACTATTTCGGCGATATTCTTGAGTCAGTTGAAATGCTTTCAAAATAATTAGCGCAGGAGGGAATATCAATTTGCGAAACGAAGAACACGCTTCCTTCCCTGAGCGGCACGAGCTGAAGTACTTCATAAACAAAGGCGACATGATTGCGCTTGGTCACAAGCTGGGCGGCGTCATGAAAGCCGATTCTCATGCCGATGAAAGAGGCGAATATTTCATCCGCTCCCTGTATTTTGACGACGCGTACAACACCGCCTATTACGACAAAATGAGCGGCGTGATGGGGCGTGACAAATACAGAATCCGCATCTACAACATGTCCGATCAGGTAATTTTTCTGGAAAGGAAGCGCAAGGTCGGCGACCTGATCCAAAAATCTTCCGCCAGAATATCAAGAAAGCTCTGCGAGCAGCTGATGGCCGGAAACCCCAAAGGCCTTTTAAAAGCGGAGCATCCGCTGCTTGACGATATGTACCGCGAAATGCGTACAAAGCTTTTAAAGCCCGTTGTTTTGGTCGATTATACGAGGGAAACCTTCGTGCTTCCGTTCGAAAACGTGCGAATCACCTTCGACAAGGGACTTAAAACCGCAGTCCACGCAACAGATCTTTTCAATCCCGATCTTCTGACCGTCAGCCCGCTGGATGACGGACGGGAAATTCTGGAAGTCAAATATGACCACTTCCTGCCGGATACCGTTTCCGCGCTGCTTTCCGACACGCCTGCTGTCAGA
>JAZSFI010000458.1:0-8415 GCA_045532135.1 Clostridia bacterium
CATGGCTACGATCCGACTTATTCTATGACAGAAAACGGGCAATTCTCATAACATTCAGACGGACAAATCGTTAATGCTGCCTTGCGAATCAGCATCTCAAGCTTATCCCCACTCTGGAATCCAACATATTCTGCATTCGGAATCTGCATTATATCTCCAACAGCTTCTCCAAATCCCGCAAAAACAAACTTTATCTCCGGATGACGTTTTGCGACCTCAAGAACAGTATAAGTGCCCTTATCTTTTGACAAATGACCAAATTCTAGAATATATCCCTGTTTCTGCACTTCCTGATAGGGAACTTTTTCAATAAAATTATGAATTGCTATGGTTTTACCACGAAATCTTTTGTCTGTATCAAGCTTTGATTTAAGAAAATGACTGCAGCAAATAATGGTATCAACATGTGAATATACATTGTTTACTTTCCAGAAATAAGCATCCAATGTGCCAATAAGACTCTTTATGTATGAATTTTTAATGCACTTCGTTTTGAGACAATGAAGATAATTTCCGCCTATACACTTCTCGCAAATATTAAGCTGATTATCAAACAGACCATGGCTGGGGCAGATCAATTGATAATCATGTGCCGTATAGACGATTTTAAGGTCTTTATTGACTTTTTTTCTATATCTTCCGCACTCACTAATGATTGATGGTGTCAGATGATAATGAATATTATTTAAATGAACCACATCCGGATTGAAATCTTCCAGAACACATCTGATCTGCTTTTTTGCATCAGAATTATAGATAATACTCAGCGGTTTTTTAATATTAGCTCGAAATCCAGCTTTGAAGTCCTTTGGCTGCGCAAAAGCATTTGCACGATTGCCAACGATATTTCGGTCATCCTTTAGACCAAAATACTGAACTTCATGCCCTTCTTTTTCAAGCGCTTTGCCAAGCTTGAATACATAAGTCTCTGATCCTCCCTTTGGATACAAAAACTTATTGACAAGCAATACTTTCATTATTTCCCCCACCGTATTTTGTATAGTTCTTCCGTTTCCGACGCTATTTCATCCCAGCTGTATTTTTCTAGAACAAAAGCAGCTGCTGTATTTTTGTACATGATTACCTTGTTTTTATCATTAATTAAGGCTTGGATGCACTCTTTCAGCGCTTCTGTGTTGCTCTTTGCAAAAACGATAGCGTGATCTTCCACGACTTCCGTGCATTCGGGAATATCCGATACAACACAGCAGTTACCGTAGCTCATGGCTTCCAAGAGACTCAGCGGCATACCTTCAAGGTCAGACGGAAGCACGTAAAGATAAGCATTGCTGTAGAGTTCCTCAAGCGTTCTGCCGGTAACAAAGTCGGTGAATACAATCCTTTTATCGGTCTTTGCGGCATTCTTCAGGAGGTCAAAATAATCCTTTGAATCGCTCGCTCCGCCAGCAATTACGAGTTTTTTGTTGGTCTGGATATTCTTAAAGGCTTCTATCAAGTAATGGACGCCTTTTTCCGGAACAATCCGTCCGAGAAATAGGATATATCCGTCTTTTGAAAGGCCGTAATCTTTATTGATTGTGTCCGGAGTTCTTAATTGCGGACGAGTTACGCCGTTTGCGATGAAGGTTGTGTCCCGGTTGTAGGTCACTTTAAAGTATTTTTTCACGTTTTCACTTAAAACGATGACTTCGTCAGCAAGTTTCGCCGCGCACTTTTCACCGAGCATGATGTAGGCTTTGGCAAATCTGCCCCACTTGCCTCTTTGATGGTCGAGGCCATGAATGGTGGCTATGCATTTTTTCCCAAAAAGTTTCGGAAGCCAGAGCATCGCGCACGGACCCTCCGCATGAAAATGCACGATATCGTATTTTCCGAATGCTGCCCTTATTGCAGCAAAAAAGGAAGACGACATTGCGGCGATTCCTTTGACATCGATGGTTGGAACCGTTTTCAGCCGAATCCCTTTATAGTTTTTATATTGTGGCGCATCAAATTCTCTGCCGCTGACGTGTTTTCCGCGTCTGTTGTACAGAGTAACTTGGTGTCCCTTCTGAACCATGCGCACACTTAGCTCTTCAACCACAATTTCAACGCCGCCCTCTCTTGAAGGGACGCGCTTATGGCCAAGCATTGCAATACGCATCTTACTTTCCCTTTCAATAAACGTCTGCTTTTGTATCAAACGCCATTCATTCGAATGACTGCTTTAAAGGTTTTGAAAATGATCTTCCAGTCCACGAGAAAACTGCGTTCTTTTATATATTTAAGATCAAGTTCCATCCAGTCGTCAAAAGACAATTCATTTCTCTTGGGCTGAATCTGCCAATAGCAGGTGAGCCCTGGCGAAACAAGCAAGCGCTGTTTCTGATAATCGGAATACTGGTCCACCTCGCGCGGAAGCGCGGGTCTGGGGCCGACGAGACTCATATCGCCCTTTAAGACATTGAACAGCTGCGGCAGTTCGTCAATGCCTGATTTTCGGATAAAGCGTCCGACTTTTGTAACGCGGGGGTCGTTTTTGATTTTGAATGCAGGTCCCTGCATTTCATTGTGCTTCAGAAGGTCTTTCAGTTCCTCTTCGGCATTCGGCTTCATGGATCTGAATTTGTAGAACACGAATTTCTTCCCGTCGCGTCCTACGCGAATCTGTGAAAAGAAGGGGCTGGCGCCGGGGCTGTCGATCAGAATGACAGCGCTCATAATGAGAAACAGCGGAATCAAAGCAAACAGCGCAATCAGCGACAGAAGGATATCCTGCGACCTGCGGAATATCCAATACCATCTGTGCGTTCGCAAAACCTCTTCACGATCAAGGAGCACAAAAGCAGCGCCTGCGCAAGCAGTATCTGCCTGTGCCTGCTCCCTGACCTGAATGTTATCCGGCTTCATCTCAAAACACCCTACTCTCCGTAGTACTTTTAAGAAACTTTAGCATCTGCGCCTTTTTCCATAACCGGCTCAAAAAACAGCGAAAGAACCATATCTCTTACGGCATCTTCATCCAGATGGTATTCCATATAGACTTCGCCCTGTACGTTTTTACCAGCCAAGGTATGAACCGATTCGAAGGGATGATTCGCATACGCATTGGCAAAATCGGCAAGCTCTCCGGCTGTACAATCCGAGTAATGATAATCGCTCAGCTGCACAACAAGATCAATGACCGCGCCGGGGTTCTGAAACAGAGGCGTAGCAAGCTTCAGCCATTCATCGGCGTATTGCCTCTGTCTTTCCATTCTGTGAAGGTTTGTGCTGTCGCTCAGGCCCTTTCTGACTCTGACGTAGGAAAGCGCCTGCTGACCTTTGAGGGTCATTTTTTCACCAAGAACCATCGTCTCGTCCACATCTGTAAAGTCGTCAAGGATATCGACCGTAACACCGCCAACCCAATCGTTTGCAATGGGAACGGAATCCATTGTAACCGCTATGTAATGGTCGATCTCTATGCCGTAAAGCAGATGGGAAACAGCCTCCATCGTGTTTTTGCAGCTGTCTTCCCTGCCGCGCCCGTAGGTATACGCAAGTGCAAGCTGACCCTGATGATAACCGGCCTTCTGACCCGTTACGCCGAGAACGGGAATACGGGTCATTGTGTCGCGGTTTAGGTGAACTGCATTGAACTCTCCGCTTTTCTTGTCCTGAACTAGAAGCACCATGAAGTCGGCCTGACTTGTGTTGTTGTAGGAATTGCTTACTTCAAAACCACCGACATCGTCAAGACCGATTACGAGCAGCGTCTCCAGATCCTTCTGGGCGATCCACTGACCGTCTACAAAATACTCAGCTCTGTTTACGCCGGCTTTGTAGGCGGTCAGCTGCTGCCCTGCATTCTGAACGGGCGCCGAAGTCATGGACTCGAATTTCGAAACGGCAAACATGCCGAATGCAAACACCAGACACACGCACACAACCGCAATGATCATGCGCTTCTGTCGTCTGCCGGACGCCGCATATCCATGTTCTTTCATCGCTCACACTCCGAATGCATTTATAGTTTCATCAGGTCGCAGGAGAAGTTACAACGTTCTGAGCGGTTTCTACGAGGAAAGCTACAGTGCCAAGCTCGGAAAGCGCTACAGTTACGGTGCCGTTGCCATTGTCAACGATGTTTTCAGCATCTACGTATGCCCAGCCGTTTTCACCGTTTACAGCAACAGCAGCGGGAACGTCAGCTTCGAAGGTCGCCTTCAGGGTGTAGGTGCCCGCCTCAAGAGTCTCGCCGTAGAGGGTAACTTCGAACAGATCACGAACGATCATGTCTCCATCAAGACCAAGGTCCGCAAGGGACTTGGCAGCCAGAATCTCATTATAGGATCTGCTCAGGCTGTCAAATACAATGATGTCCTTGGTGTAGTACAGCGCGGAAACGGGGGTAACAACGAGCTGAACACCGGGAATAACCGTCTTAACAACAGCGCCTTCGGCATCTACGATCTCAGCAGCGATTACAGTCGGAGCGGGCTTCGCAGCAACGCTGGGCGTGAAGCTGGAGTGATCAAGGGTTTCGTTAGTCTTGGGCGCATCAGCAGCACCGGCGCCGAAATCAGCAACAAGCGCTACAACACCGGGAACCGTCTTGACGGTAACAGTGTCGTCTGCATTTACGATAAGTTCAGCCTTGGTCCAGTTGATGCCGTCAACGGTAACAAACGCGAGGCTGACTTTCTGCCAATCCTGAAGCGCAAAGGTAGCTTCGATCATGTGAGCGCCTTCAATGTTCATGAAGAACTTCTCGCAAACAACGTAGTTCTGCGCAGCGAAAACTTCTTCAGACTTTGCAGCGGCATCCATAACGGCGTCGTCTTTCGCGCGGGCAGAAATGTCGATCAGGGTGATCATGCTCTTTTCGGTAAGAGCAACGGCTGCGCCGGCTTCATCGTAAGAAATGGCGTATACCATGGTATTGCCGATTTCCTTGCCAACGAGCTCGGGGGCTTTTCCGTCCTGAAGCGGTTCCGCAAAAGCGGTGGTCGCTGCAAGCAGCATGCATACAGCAAGTACGAGGGTCATCAGTTTTTTCATGTTGGTTCCTCCTGTCCTTCCCATCAATTGATTTCCGTTCTATTGATTTTCGCTATCACCAGATAGCGTTGGGTCGCGTCTCCTCTGAGGCCAGTCGAAAGAATGAGAATTGCTTCATCACTCTCGGGACGAAGCGCTTCATCCCTTTGTACGCCGAATCTGCGAACAGCGTACACCTCGTCAAAAAAGGCCTCGAACATCCTGGGCTTTGCGAAATTATATGAATGCAGTATGTGCGCGTTTGAAAACGGCACGGCGGCAATCACCGTATACTGCCTGATTTCCTCCGGCAGATACAAATTGATCAGCCTGAGATCCTCAAACGATGCGGAAAACTTCTCCTGAAGAAACCCAAACATCGTCTGATCGTCCATTCTGCGGCCGTAAATCACTACTGCAGGGTCAGAAAAATCCGGTTTATTGTATGTACGCTGCGTATACAGCGCACCCGATGCACTTTCTTCTCCAAGCGCATTGTGCTTTAAATAAAAACCATCGTCCGTCGGATGCTGCATGACCGGAAGCAAAAAGTCTGCGCCCGGTATTTCCAAAAACGCCTTCACATTTTCCGCATAAACCGATTCTGCGTTCTCGGCCAAAAGCGAATCAAAATTCCTTTCGCTTTCCATTAAAGCAGCGCATGGCAAAAGAAGGCACAGCGCAATCAGCGCCAATAAAACCTTTTTTATCAATCCGCACCACCTCTCACTCGAACCAGTTTTTGCATCTTTTCAAGATATCCGATCGCACCTTCTCCGCACTTTACGCAGATTTTTTCCGCCGCTTCATCAAGATTCGGCATTCTTGCGCGAAGATTGTGGCAATCCGAGCCGATAAAATGGATTTTTCCCATTTTCATCATCCTGAACGCTCTGCGTGAAGCAAATCCTCTTAAAAAGAACGATGCATTCGCCTGTATAAGAATGCCGTTTGCAATCAAATCGTCAACCATCTGTTCGTTACCGAAATCCAGATACCGGTCGACATGCGCAATCAGCGGGGTAACCTCGCAGTAATCCTTGAGCGCGTACAGCTCGTTTATCATGCGGTCCGTCCACTCTGTAAACGGCATTTCCACCAAAAGTATGCGGGAATTGCCGATGGCCAGCCGATCGATTTTCTCTACGCCGCTGATTCCCTGAAAGAATTCAACCTCCGCGCCGAAATAAATTTCCGGCACATCATCCCTGTCGCGAAGGTGCGGAACAAGGCTTCGAACGGAGACATCCCTGCGCTTTAAAAATCGTTCGGGCGATTCATTGCCGGGATAAAAGTGCGGCGTCATCGCCATAGCGCGCACGCCCTGCGCATAGGAAATACGAATCAGCTCCAGGCTCTCTTCTATGCTTCCGCTTCCATCATCCATGTTGGGAAGGATGTGCGTATGCATATCCAAAAGCGCAAATTCAGCCTTCTTCGTACTTTTCACAGTTTCATTTCCTTACTTATATTCCTTGCGGTAGTCCTTTTTGTAATAGCTATAGCGATACCGCTTACCGTAGCGCGACGGCGAAGTATTGGCGCAGGTCATGACAAAGCCAAGCACTCTGCCGTTGACCATTCGAATCTGTCTGAGCGTATCGTTCAGGGTGTTGCGGTCGGCATAATCGCTTCTTACGACAACGATCAGACCGTCAACAAATTTTCTGGCAATCAGCGCGTCCGTAACCGCAGAAACGGGCGGCAGGTCAACAACGATATAATCGTATTCCTCGCCGAGCATTTTGATCAGATACTCCATGCGGCTGGATCCGATCAATTCAGAGGGGTTCGGTGGTCTTCCACCGGCAAAAATGACGTCAAAGGAAACCTTTTCGATATCGCCGACGGTTTTGATGTACATATTTTCCGTGGTATAGGTGCTCTTGCTCTTGACAAGAATATCGCTCAGACCGTTTTTTCCGGACATCTTGAGCTTTGTGTGCAGCGACGGAATTCGAAGATCGCCTTCAATCAGAATAACGCGCTTGTTCATCTCGGCAAGAACATAGGCAAGATTCACAGACGTAGTGCTTTTGCCCTCGCCTCTTAAAGAGCTGGTTACACCGATGACATGGCAATCTTTTTCCTCGGTTTCGGTGAGAATGTAAGACAGATTGGTTCTTAAAAGCTTGTATGCTTCTTTGGCTGCGAAGGAAATATTCTCGCCGAATGCGTTTTCAATCATTTGCGGCGTATGCGAAACGGATCTTCTACCACCGGATTTTCTGCGTTTTTCGATGCTCATCCGCTTACCCTCACTTTCGGCCGGATTTGGAGCTCTTATGAGATCCCTTTTCGTCTTCCTCGGCGCTGTAATAATTATAATAGCTGTGATAGCCGTTGCCCTTCTTTTCGATCAGATCCGGAATGACGGACAAAAGCGGAATATTCTTATAATTGGTAAGGAGATATTCTTCAGAATGAATCGTGTTGTCCCTGATTTCAACAACCGCGATCGCTGCGCAGCTGATCAGAAAGCCGAGAATCAGACCGACCATCGTATATTTGCTGATGCTGGGCGAAGATTTCTTTGCAGGCACAACGGCGTAATCTACGATTCTTACAGAGCTTCCTTCAACAACGTCTGCTATCTTGTCCGGCAAAACAAGACCGATCGTATTTGCGATGTGTTCGGCTTCCTGCGGATCCTCGCTCGTTACGGTTACGGAGAAAACTTCCGTTCCGCTGACTGACTCCGCTTCGATCATTTCAAGCAAATCTTCATAATCATAATCCAGTTCGCCCGTCGAAATGACTTCATTCAATGTCATTCTGGTTTTCAAAATAACAATATAGGTGTCAACAAGGCTCTTGGCTGCGGTAATTTCAGAGGAAGAAATGCTGAAATTGGTGGCGCCCACGGAAAACGAGCTGTTGTTTACATACATAAGAACCGTGGATTCGTATAAAGGCGCAATAAGAAAAGCCGCCCACGAAAAGGCCATCGCGCCGCAAAGAAGCATCGCGATGATAATCAAGCCGATCCGGTGAACCATACCGTTCAGTATTTTTAACACATCTATTTTGATGTACTCGCCGTCCTGCTGCATTTTCCTTCTCCTTTTTTGCGCGCATTTCGCCTGTCCCGGCCATTTTTTCTGCGTCCGTTCAAGGCGAAAACAGCGTCTTTCTGTTAATGTATACTCATATCTCCAGTATATAGCAATATATCATATATTGTATCCGAAATCATAGTTCCCGTCAAGCGCATAGACAACTATTAACCTTTTTGACACATGAACATTATATTACATAAACGTTTCAACACACCTCGACTTTGCACTTAAACCAGTAAACATAAAAGGCAAGAGGATTTACATCCCCCTGCCTTTCTGAATTAAACCCAATCTCACGCTCATTGAACCACCCATACATGCATAAAACAAAAACCGGTCGCCTTTCGGCAACCGGTTTTTCATACACCTTCAGGGACTCGAACCCTGGACACCC
>JAZSFI010000059.1:0-8557 GCA_045532135.1 Clostridia bacterium
CTGTATTCCCACATGCGCGCGGTCTCGCGTCCCACGACAAAGGTGTAAGCGCGGCCTTCGCGGCCGGCGCGGCCGGTTCTGCCCACGCGGTGCACGTAGTATTCCACGTCCAGCGGAATGTCGTAGTTGAAAACGGCTTCCACATTGTCGATATCAAGACCGCGCGCGGCAACGTCGGTGGCGACGAGGATGGAAACCATGCCGTTTTTAAAGCGGGCCATGATCGCGTCGCGCTCAATCTGACGCATATCGCCGTGAAGACCGGCGGCGGAAAAACCGCGCGACTGAAGGGACGTGACCACTTCTTCAACGCCAAGCTTCGTGTTCATGAAAACAAGGGCGCGGGTAATGCCGTCGCGCACGAGAATTCGGCTCAGAAGCTCGGGTTTATGGAAGGAGCGCACGGGGATATAGCTCTGGCGCACCTTTTCAACGGTCAGATTTTTGCTTTCCACGCGCAGAAATTCCGGCTCTTTCAGATATTTTTTCGAAAGCGCCATGATGGGAAGCGGCATGGTGGCGGAGAAAAGCGCGGTCTGGCGGTTTTCGTTTGCTTTGGAAAGAATCGCCTCAATGTCGTCGCGAAAGCCCATGTCGAGCATCTCGTCGGCTTCGTCGAGGACGGCGAGCTTGACGTTTGTCAAATCAAGCGTTCCGCGGTTCATATGATCCATGATTCGTCCCGGGGTTCCGACCACGATCTGAACGCCCATGGAAAGCGCGCGGAGCTGACGCTCGATGGGCTGGCCGCCGTAAACGGCAAGCGCGCGCAGATACGGGCGGTATTTTGCGATTTTCTGAATCTCACCGGCAGTCTGAACCGCCAGCTCGCGCGTGGGGCAGATGACGATCGCCTGAACGGAGCGGTCGGAGGCGTCCACTTTTTCAACCATCGGAATACCGAAGGCAGCGGTTTTGCCGGTTCCGGTCTGCGCCTGACCGATTACGTCTTTTCCCTCCAGCATCGGCGGAATAGCAAGCGCCTGAATGGGGGTGGGCGACGAAAAGCCCATATCGCTGACAGCGTTTAAAATATCGCTTGAAACCTTAAAATCAAAATTTTCCAAATTCCATTCGTCTCCAATTTATATTTTCCTATAGAGTAGCACAAAAATATGCCTTTCGGCATCAATATGGCATGAAAATTGAGTGAAATCTTTATTCAAACAGGCCGCCCGAAAGATATCTGGTGCCGCTGTCGGGCAAAACGCACACAACGGGAAGGCCGTCCGGTCTTTCTTTTGCAATCTGTGCGGCGGCATAAAGCGCCGCGCCGGAGGTGATGCCTGCCAAAATACCCTCGGTACGCGCAAGAAGTCTCGCGCTTTCAAACGCGTCCTCGTCTTTTACACATACAATGCGGTCAATGAGTTTCAGACCGAGGATTTCCGGCACGAAATTTGCGCCGATGCCCTGAAGACCGTGGGGGCCGGAAACGCCCTTGGTCAGAAGGGGCGATGAAAACGGCTCAACGCCGATAATTTCGATGTTTGGGTTTTGTTCCTTTAAATACTTTGCGCACCCGGTGATCGTTCCGCCGGTTCCGATGCCGGCAACAAACGCGCCGATTTTCCCTTCAAAATCACGCCAGATTTCCGGGCCTGTGGTTTCCCAGTGCGCCTGCGCGTTTGCCGGGTTTTCAAACTGCCCTGCGATGATCGAGCCGGGCGTGGTCTTCTTCAATTCGTTCGCCTTTTCGATGGCGCCCTTCATGCCGAGTTTTCCCGGCGTCAGAACGACGCTTGCGCCGTATGCAGTCATAAGAAGAATGCGCTCTTTGCTCATGGTGTCTGGCATGACGACAATAACCTTGTATCCCTTTGCCGCGCCGATGGCGGCAAGGCCGATGCCCGTGTTTCCACTGGTGGGTTCGATGATCGTTCCACCGGCAGAAAGCAGGCCGCGTTTCTCGCAGTCCTCAATCATATAATGCGCCGCTCTGTCCTTGGCGCTTAAAGTGGGGTTCATCATTTCAAGCTTTGCATAGAGTGTATCCGGTGCGCCGAGCGCATTCGCAGCTTTAGATACGCGAAGAACCGGTGTATTTCCGATCAATTGTGTAACGGATGAAAACAAAGCCATAATACCCCTCCCGGAAATTTTCCCTATAACGCATTTAGGGATCGCGGATAATCCACGATCCCTTATCATGCGGCATTCACAGCCTGATTACGCCTGCTTCGCGAGACGCTTTGCAAGACGAGCCTTTTTGCGGTTGGCAGCGTTCTTATGAATAACGCCCTTAGAGGCAGCCTTATCCACCGCGCCCTGCGTCGCGCTCAGAACGGCAGCATCGCAAGTGCCCGCGGCGATAGCGTTTTCAAACTTTTTGATGCTGGTCCTCATGGCGGACTTGATCATACGGTTGCGCAGATTCTTCTTCTCAGAAACCTTTACGCGCTTAATGGCGGACTTGATATTCGGCAAAGTATTCACCCCCTGTGTCAAAATCAGCATCAATTATTATACACCCTGTGTCAAGCTTTTGCAATGCTAAAAGGGGTGCATTGAGGGTTAATTTCTTGCTTTTTTCGAAAAGAATGCGTAATAATTGATGATAAACGCAAATAATCCTTAAAACACGCGCAAAAAGAGGGCTGTTTTGAACGTATTTTGAGCCTTTGCAAGGGATATTATAGCACAAATACATGGAAATGTACAGCCCTTTCAATAACAGAAATATCCACCGTCAAAATCCGCGATGGCTCCGGCCAACAGAGCGGAAACGATTTTCAATTTACGTGCATACCCTCCTTTATAATCAAGATAAGATTCATCCTCTGTCAAGCATGAATTGGCAACAATGAACGAGCTGTATTCATAAATATTTACAAAAATTTTTACGCATGGTATAATATATGAGAGGTGTTTAGAATGAAAAAACTGGCATTATTTGTGCTTCTGGCTTTTACGATTGCTTTTGCCGGCGCGTCGGCAGAAGACTGTGCGATATGCAGCGGCGATAGCGTTTGCAATACCTGTTTAGGCGCAGGATATCAGATTGTGCCGTTGTTCAGATCAGATGAGACGGTGAAAATCGCCTGCACTGGCGGATGTCTCAACGGCGCATGTCCGATATGTCCGCCTGTATGCGCCCTTTGCAGCGGAGACCGCATCTGCGATACTTGCTTTGGCATGGGATACACACTAATGACGCTATACGGATCGAACGAACCTATTCAGATTGCATGCACGGCTCAGTGCAATATCGGTGTATGCACCCAATGCGTTGTCGAATGCGATACGTGCGAAAACACCGGCTTGTGCAAAGAGTGTTTGGGCCTTGGTTATGTGACGATGCAAATATACGGAACTGATATGGACGTACAGACTGCATGCATGGGCGAAGCCTGCATGCAAGGCTTCTGCTCCGTCTGTATGCCCGAAACAGAAGACAGATTTGCCGCCGCAACCGAATCTGCGCCTACTTCTGCACCCACACCTGCGCCTACCCCCCAACCTACGCCCAATCCCCAACCTACGCGTACGCCGAAACCCACGCCTACGCCCGCGCCGGTCGGTCAGGCTGTATTCAACAACGGTATTCAAATCGCCGATCTTTCTCTGTATTCCGCAGGAGAATTTCACTTGAGTTCCAAGTCGACATCGCTGGAGTATGATTTCTATTGCTTTGTTCCAACCTCTTCGTTTGAAGGCTATCTGGAGGACTTTGCTGAAGAATACGTTGAAGCTCTGATTGACAGCGGATATTACAGACTTATTGAGATGAATGACTCTACAAAAAACTTTTTTCAGAATTATTGGTATCTGGAATACATTGGACCCGAGGATATTCAGGATGCTGAAAACGCAGAAATTTTTGTTCCCGGAAGTGAGCCGACTGTTTATGCGGATGTGCAAATCACAGCTTTAGAGAAATATAATAATATAACCATCAATTTAAACCCTGACATCACGCTTTTTAAGTAAACTGTATTTCTGTTGGAGGGTGACATCATGAGAAAACGCTTTTTTGCATGGCTTCTCATTTTAAGTCTGTTGCCGATTTTTCCGGTGGCTCACGCCGATGCTTGCGCAGCCTGCAGCGGCGCAGGATATACCAGAGCAACCGCTTTTGGAACGGGTGAAACGGTTTTCGTAAATTGTGCGGTCTGCGGCGGAACGGGAACCAAGCCGGAATCATCTGAGGTTCAGGCTGCAGACGGAGACACTTTCAAACCGGACGAGAGTTTTGTACAGCTGCCTGATCCCGGGAAATATGCCTTTTCATCCGATCAATGTGTATATGCCGAATCGGATTACGCCGTCTTCGAATGCGAAACAGGCTATGACATTGACGGTTACATCTCCGCTCTTGCAAAAAGCGCCGGCTTGAAAATCGAAAACAGCTACGATCTGGATGAGGGTAATATCCGTTATTATCAGCTGAGCGTTTCCTCTTCGGACAATCAGAATACATATCACGCTTCCGTATACTATCATGCGGCTGGGCGAATCAGCCTTTCAAGCGACAATCCCGAAAGCGTATCTCTGCCCGACCGGGCTCTCGCTGTTCAACTGTTCAGCTGGATGCCGAAGGAGAAGTCCATTCATTTACCGGACATAAGCGGTTATGCGCAGGAAAGCGTTACGGTGCGTAAGTGGACGCCGAACAGCATTACTTATGATTGCGGCGAAGATTTCAATCTGACTGGCTACATTGATGTGCTCAGGCATGAATATGGCTTCGATTTGGAAGCCATTATGCAGGATCACAACGAAAACACTACCTATTATGCAATGTTCAATCCGGATCTGGATGAAAAAACCCTTCGAATCGGTGATTCCGCGGAAATTGAAAAGACCAATCGCCATCTTGAACTTGCTTTTTCCGCATTTGGTTTTTTGACAATTAAAAAAGCGGGCGGAAGCGCAATCCAGCTTCCGGTGTCTTCGGACGCATACTACAAGGAAGAAAGCGAGCAAAAACAGCTTCCGGGTCTGTATCCGGTTTATTTCAGCGATGTAACTCACGTGATCAATCAAAGCGTATACAAGGACGTATCAGCTGGCGGGTTTGAGCAAGTGATCGCAAAACTTATCACCAGTCACTGCTACTATGATATTGTTGAAATCCGGGAAACAGACAATGAAAAAACCTTCTATTTGTTTATTCCGGGCTACCATGTCGATAGAATCAGCGGTAAGACCGCCCATTTGGAAGTCCGTTATCATGCAGATACGCAAACGCTTTATCTGACCAAATCGGCATCTGAAATCAAACTTGCAAACGACAAAAAACCCAATCCTGATCCTATACCTCAGCCCGATGATCCTGACGTGACACCTGATCCGTATGATCCCTGCCCAACTCCTTTTCCTAACGATGAATCCTCATGCAGCATATGCGGCGGCTCGGGCAACCGTGATTGCTCTACCTGCAACGGATTTGGAAAATATGACTGCGGCGGCTGCGATAACGGAAGCAGACGCTGCGGAAGCTGCAACGGAACCGGAACAAGCAGCGGAGGCAAAAGCTGTTCCTCTTGTGGCGGCTGGGGCAGACAGACCTGTTCCAGCTGTTCGGGTAACGGAAAACTCAGTTGTTCTTCCTGCAGCGGTTCAGGAAAAACCAGATGCTCCACTTGCGGCGGCGACGGAAAACGATAGTCCTCCGCCCACCCCGATAACTTAATTCATAACCATCTGTCTCACGGCGAACAGTAACGTTCCATTCGCCGTGAGACTATATTAGTTTTCAGAAATCCAATTCTTCTTTCATCTTTATTATCATGGTTTCCTTTCCATTATATTGCTTTTTTTCCCTTTTTGGTGTAAGATGAAAATGGTGATGTATGATGAAAAAAATCCGTTTGATTGCCGTCGATATGGACGGCACGCTTTTGAATCCTGAAGTAAAATTGACAAGCCGCACCATCAAAGCTGCAAAAGCCGCAATGGAAAAAGGCGCAAAATTCGTCCTTTCGTCCGGCCGCATGCCGGGCGCGCTGAAAGCGTTTGCCCAAGAGCTCGGCGTGAACGCGCCCTGCGTATGCTTTAACGGCGGAGGCGTGGTGGATGTTTTCACAGACAAAGTGTATTATCAGACGCCGGTTCCGCTCGAGCTTGCAAAGGACATTGCAAGGGAAGCCGAGAACATGAATCTCTATGTTCATGCGTTTGTGGGCGGCGGCTATATCGCGCCCGAATACAACGAAAAAACAGCGGCATATGAAAAACTGACCACCGTGAAAGCTACGGTCGTAAACGGCAGGATTTCCGAAAACCTGACAGAAGCCCCGATGAAAGTTCTGGTTCTCGACACGCCCGAGGGCGCTGAAAAAGCGCTGCCCATTCTTCAGGAGAAGTTTATGGGCCGCGCGTCCATCATGCGAAGCCAGAAGCATCTAATCGAATGCGTGGACAAAAACACGTCGAAAGCCGGCGCGCTTGAGCATCTGATTCAGACCCTTGGAATCGACCGGGCGGAAACCGTTGCCTTCGGCGACGGACAAAACGACCTTGAAATGCTCAAGTGGGCGCGCGAGAGCTATGTCATGGACAATGCATCCGACGCCGTCAAAAACGCCTGCGACCGCTTTAAGATCGCGCCCTCCAACAGGGAAGACGGCGTTGCGCAGGTGATTGAAGAATTGATTAAGGAAGGCAGAATCGGAGATTAAAGCATGATTTCTGAAAAAAAACTGATCAAGGCGATGAATTTCGAGGTCATCGTGCCCTCCACCGACGGAAGCCTGCCCATCAGCGAGGCCGACGTAAACAGACCCGGACTTCAGCTGACCGGATTCTGGGATTATTTCGCCTTTGAGCGGCCTCAGCTTTTTGGCAAGGTCGAAATGGCGTATCTTGAAACGCTCGATGAGGAAACGCTCCGAACACGCTTAAACACCTATTTCGGCTTTAAACTCCCCTGCATCATCGTTTGCCGCTCGATGGAAATCCCGAAGGTTATGCTGGAGTGCGCAAGAATGCGCCATGTGCCGATTTACCGCACAAAGGAAAATACGGTAAAGCTGGAAATGACGCTGATCAATTACTTAAACAGCGAGCTTGCGCCGCAC
This sequence comes from Clostridia bacterium, assembly GCA_045532135.1. Classification (GTDB taxonomy): domain Bacteria; phylum Bacillota; class Clostridia; order Christensenellales; family Aristaeellaceae; genus SFHK01. Next base: position 7,023 of record JAZSFI010000059.1, read on the forward strand.
AAGACCATGCACGGCGTGTTGGTGGACGTATACGGCGTAGGTCTTCTGATTACCGGAAACAGCGGCGTCGGAAAGAGCGAAGCGGCACTGGAACTGGTTAAGCGCGGACACAGGCTTGTTGCGGACGACGCAGTGGACATTTGCCGCGTAAACGATACGCGTCTGGTCGGACGCGCGCCCGAGCGCACGCGGCATTTTATGGAAATCCGCGGCGTCGGCATTATTGATGTTTACACCATGTACGGCGTAGCCTCCGTCATCCGCGAAAAATCCATCGATATGGTGGTCCACATGGAGCTTTGGCAGGAAGGCAGAAATTATGAACGTCTCGGCCTTGACGAAAGCGCCACAACCATACTGAACGTAAAAGTCCCCTCTCTCCTTCTGCCCATTCATCCCGGGCGAAACATTGCCATCGTTCTTGAAGTCGCAGCAAGAAACCTGCGTCTTAAACAAATGGGCTATTCTGCCGCAGAGGAGCTTCTGCGCCGCCAGATGGCCGCATTCAATACGAATTCAAATCCATATGAGGAGGAAAAATAAATGGTATACATCGGCATCGATCTGGGCGGAACCAGCGTAAAAGTAGGTCTGGTTGACGAAAACGGCAAAATCCTCGCAAAAGAATCCTGCCCCACCTTGGTTGAGCGCGGCGCAGAGCCCGTCATAGACGACATGGCCAACCTCTCCCTCAAGGTCATCGAAAAAGCCGGATATACGCTTGACGACGTAAAGGCTGTCGGCATCGGCCTTCCCGGCATTCAGGATCCCAGAACCGGCAGAGTTCCCTTCTGCACCAACCTTCGCTGGTTTGACGTGGACGTTATCGGTATCATGAAAAAGACGATCGACAAGCCCATCTTTATCGGAAACGACGCAACCGTTGCCGGTCTTGCCGAATCCGTCGCGGGCGTAAGCTCCGGCGTATCCCACAGCGTATTTCTTACCCTCGGAACCGGCGTCGGCGGCGGCGTGGTCATCGACGGCAAAGTCTGGTCCGGCGTAAACGGCGTAGGAAGCGAAATTGGCCACATGATCACCGTGCTTGACGGCGAAGAGTGCACCTGCGGAAACAAAGGCTGCTGGGAACGTTACGCAAGCGCCACCGCCATCATCCGTATGGGCAAAAAAGCAGCCGCAGAAAACCCCGACTGCGAAATCGCCAAGAGCGTAAACGGCGACCTTGACTTAATTACCGCCAAAACCGTCATCGACGCAGCCAAAGCAGGCGACGAAGTTGCGGTAAAGGTATTTGACAACTATGTCTATCACCTGTGCGCCGGCCTTGTCAACATCATCAACTTCATGGATCCGGAAGTCATCGTCCTGGGCGGCGGCGTTTCCCACGCAGGCCAGTTCCTTCTGGACGCCATCCGCGCCAAACTTCCCTCCATGATCTTCTATAAGACCATGCCCTACGCCAGAATCGAACTCGCCGTACTCGGAAACGACGCAGGCATCATCGGCGCAGCAATGCTCGGAAAATAAATAAACGTATGGAAAGCGGGTCTTTTGCAAAACGCAAAAGACCCCCT
>JAZSFI010000511.1:0-2780 GCA_045532135.1 Clostridia bacterium
CGTTATCTGCTTTCCAACACCGATCATGCAGTGATTCAGGTGGCGGAAGATGCGGGCTTTTCGAGCATTCAGACCTTCAACCGGGTGTTTCGCAAAATCTGCGGCTGCACGCCGTCGGAGTACCGCGTACAATCGCGGGTCAATCGGGAATCGCTGCCTGAAGGAGGGCTTGTATGAAACATCGTTTCCATTATCCTGCCCTGCAGTGCCTGTTGTGGGGCATTTATGGCGTGGGGCAGACATACCTCAACCGCTATCTTCTGGACGCGGGGCTGACCAATACGCAGATTGGCCTGATGCTGGGCTTTTCTGTGGGCGCGGCGTTTTTGCTGCAGCCCTTTCTGGGCTCGCTCAATGACAGCCGCCGTCTGACGGTGCGTCAGGTGCTTTTGCTGTGCGCGGCGATCCTTTGCGTGGGCATGGCGGGCATGCTGCTGCCGGTGGGGCTGTGGATGGTTGTTGTGCTGTATGCGGCGGGCAATACCATGATCAATGTTATGCCTTCCTTTGCCAACGCGCTGGGCGTGCAGGGCATCAAAGCGGGCATGAAGATTGACATTGGCCGGGCCAGAGGACTGGGTTCGGTGACGTTTTCCATCACCTCGCAGCTGGCGAGCTGGATGATTGCGGCGTGGGGGCTTCAGACAGTTCCGCTGTTTACGCTGGTTCTGGCGGGCGGAATGGTTGCTGTGCTGTGGACATTCCCCAAAGTGAGCGCAGAGGTGGAAAAGAAGGACCGGGGCAGCGACGGAATGAAGGCGTTCTTCGGACGAACGCCGGGCATCGCGCTCTTTTTGCTGGCGGGCATGCTTTTGAACATGAGCCATGGGGGAATCCGCAACTCGATGTATCAGATTGCGGTGTGGAAGGCCAGCGTCAACGCCCACGGCACGGCCATGTCGGTTGCGGCCATTCTGGAACTGCCGGTGATGTTTGCCTTTACCTGGCTGCTCACCAAAAAGCGCTGTTCGTTCTGGCTGAGGTTCTGCTCGGTGTTCTTCTTTGTGCGCAGTCTGCTGATGTGGGCGGTTCCCGGCGCGTTCGGCCTGTATGCCGCGCAGACGGCGCAGGCGCGTGGATCGGCCATGTATATTGTGGCGTCGGTGTACTATCTTGCGCAGGTGCTCAAGGGCACGGATGCTGTGCGCGGCCAGTGGTATGCCGGTACGCTGAGCACGCTGGGATCGCTGATTGCATATGTGGCCAGCGGAACGCTTCTGGACCGCGTAAGCATGCCGACGCTGCTGATGATCACCACGCTGGTGGCGCTTTCGGGCATGGTGCTGATGCATCTGGCGCTGCACAGGCTTGAACGGGCGGAAGCGGCGAGTTGACAAAATCCGAATTGATTTCTATAATAAAGAACATGAATCGTCTTTTTATTCATAGATGCATAACAGAAGGAGGGGAGAAAAATGGCAATCAATAAGAATGAAATTCGTATGAATCCGCAGTCGGCAATCGAGTTGTATCATCTTTTCCTTGGCAAGCCGCAGTGCTCGCCGATTGATACGAGCTATGTTTCCGACAAGCATGTGCACAAGGAAATCGAGCTGGTTTACGTAACGCGCGGCGAAGTGGAAATCATGATCGACCATCAGCTCTATACTGTGCGCGAGGGCGAACTGCTCAACATTTGCGGCTACGCACTGCATCAGTATCAGCAAAAAAAGGTTGATGCGGATATTGCGAAGATCAAATTTCTGGATGAGTGGCTGCTGCTCCCCTTCCTGGATCCGGAAGAACAGGGCGCGATCAAGGAAATGTATGGCAGGGTTTTTGTGGCCCGCGCGGATGAATATCTCAAAAACCTGCTTGATGATATGATCCATGGCCATTTGGATGCCTTTGACGACCTGGACTGCTTTGGAAAGATCTGCCGGATGGCGGCCTATCTGCTGGCAAAGCCTGAATTGGTGCAGCTGGGCGAGCGCGCGGAAGCGACGGGCCACCGTTACATGGAGCAGGCGATTGCCTATATGCAGGATCACTGCTCGGAAAAGCTGACGCTCAAAATGCTGGCGGATCATCTGGGACTGACGGAAACCTATTGCTCCAAGTACATCAAGAAAAACACCGGCATCACCTTTGTGGAGTATCTGAATGTTCTGCGTGTCAACCGGGCGCAGCGGCTTCTGTGGGTGACGGACTTCAGCGTTTCGGAAATTTCTGAACTGGTGGGTTTCTCCAGCGTGCAGACCTTCAACCGTGTTTTCAAGCAGCAGACCGCCAATCTTTCACCTACGGAATACCGCAAACGCAGATTGAACAGAAGATACGAATCATACTGAGCATCATACGCCGCTTCTTCAAAAAAGCGGCGTATTTTATTTGTCATTTTTGGCATATAAACGGTTTTTAAGAACAAAAGGACAGAATATGAGTAGAAAAGGGGCTGTGCTTTCGATATAATCAAGATGATTGAAGCTGAGAATCGTTCCTGCTACCTTCTGGATATCTTCCCAAAAGTATGCTTATTTGGCATACAAGACAGATTATTACCATAAGAAGCCAAAAAATAAGTAACAAATTTTCCCGGGGTCAATTTGCGCTTTTTTGACCTCGGTTTTTGTTTTATATTCAATAATTTGTTGAAAAACAACGATTTTAAACGGATAAAAAGTGATAGAAAATGAACAAAATTTGATATATAGTGCAGAAAATGAATATAAATTCGCCGGATAACAAGATATCAAAGACAAAAAATGAGTAGAAAGTTTGTCTTGACATAGCTATAATGAAACCATCAAAAGCGCCGATGATGCGCGAAAGGAGAAAAC
>JAZSFI010000255.1:0-5305 GCA_045532135.1 Clostridia bacterium
ATACAACAAAAAATACGCCCTTGTTACTATTAAGGTAACGGATGCGCCCGAAACCCTTGCCTTTAATGAAGGCGCCTATTACGTAGGCACGGGCTGCACCCTTGCGACTGCGCTTACCGTTCAGCCGCAGAGCGCGTCCACGAAGGTGACCTATGCCCTTGAAGGAAGCGAGTTTGCGTCGATTGACGAAAACGGCGTACTCACCGGTATTGCGGTCGGCAGCGTAAAGCTCACCGCCACCGTTCACAATTTTGTGACGGATACCGATGTTGTGGCTGAGTGCATGGTCAATGTAGTTCCCGGACCGCACACCATCGTCTTTGAAAATCCCCGTACAACCATCGGCTATCAGGAAACGATGGATTTGAAACCCGTCGCCTACAATGAAAACGGAGACAGGGTAGAAACCGAATTTACCTATAAATCCAGCAAGACCGCCTATGTTACCCTGAAGGACGGCGGCATTTACGGAAAGGCCAAGGGTACATCCGTTATTACCGTGACGGCCGAAAACGGCGTGAGCGCATCCGTGTCCATTCAGACCGTAACCGCGCCCAGCAAGGTGACGGTAACCGCTGACTCCGTGAACCTCGCCGTGGGCGAGAGCACGCAGGCGCATTATGCCTATCCCGCAGGACAGGACGGCGCGGTAACTTGGAAAGCCGAAAACAGCGATATCCTTTCGATCGATGAAAACGGATATATCACCGCGCTTTCCAAGGGCACAACGCGTATCCGCGTGGATACCTTCAATAAGAAGTATGCGCTTCTGACCATCAAGGTGGTCGATGCGCCCGAATCCATTGCATTTGAAAAGGCATCGTATCAGCTGGGCGAGGGCGAAAGCTTTAAGCCTGTTCTGACTGCGCTGCCTGAAGGCGCGTCCACCAATGCGACGTATGAAGTTGTCGGAAGCGATTTGATCAGCGTATCCGAAGACGGCACGGTCACTGCCAAAACAACGCTGGGAGTTGCTAAGCTTCGCGCCACGGTTCGAAACCATGTGACAAATCAGGATGTTGTCTGCGAGTGCGAGATTGAGATCATTCCTGCGCCCGTGACGATTGAGTTCAGAAATCCCTGCACCGTCATCGGCTACAGAGAGACGGTGGATCTTGAGCCCTATGCGCTGGACGGCCGCGGAAATGAGATTGAAACCACCTTCAAGCTCACTTCCTCCAAAACCAATTATGTTTCTGTCAAGAACGGAAATGTTTACGGTGCAGGCAGAGGCACGGCGGTTGTTACTGTGACCGCTGCCAACGGTGCAAGCGAACAGATTTCCATCCAGACTGTAAACGCACCCACCAAGGTGACGGTATCTGCCCAGTCTACGCTGCTTGCGGTTGGAGAGACCATGCAGATGGTTGCTTCCTTCCCTGCAGATCAGGCAGGCGCTGTGACCTGGAAGGTTGAAAACACCGAAATTCTTTCCATTGATGAAAACGGTCTCGTTACTGCGCTTTCCAAGGGTACTACCCGCGTTCGCGCTGATGCGTTCAATAAGAAGTACGGAACGCTTACGATAACCGTTTCCGATGCGCCCGAATCCATCGCGTTTGAAAAGGCATCCTATCAGCTGGGCGAGGGCGAGACGATGAAGCCTGCGATCGTGGCGACGCCTGAAGGCACCTCCACCAACGCGACTTACGAAATCGTTTCGGGCAGCGAACTTGCCACCGTTGACGCATACGGCTACGTGACGGCGGGAACGAACCTCGGCAAGATCACTCTGCGCGCGACCGTGCACGATTATGTGAACAACACAGATGCGTCTACACAATGCGAAATTGAAATCGTTCCTGCGCCGGTCACGATTGCGTTTAAGAATTTAAGGGAAACCATCGGCTACAGAGAAACAGCAGACCTTGAACCTTATGCGCTGGACGGACGCGGAAACGAGATTGAAACCACGTTCAAGCTCGCTTCCGGAAACACCCGCTATATCACCATCAAAGATGGAAAGGTATATGGCGCAAACAAGGGTACGGCGACCGTTACCGTAACTGCGGCAAACGGTGCAAAGACGGCTGTTTCCATTCAGACAGTATCTGCGCCCACCAAGGTGACCATTACGGCGCCCGCAACGAAGATTTCCGTCGGCGAGTCTGTACAGCTTGACTATACGCTTCCCGAGGGTCAGGTCGGCGTGGTCACATGGAGAAGTGAAAAGGCCGAAATCCTGACGGTTGACGATAACGGCCTTGTAACCGCGCATTCGAAGGGAACGACCCGCGTTCGCGTGGACACCTACAACAAAAAGTATGCGCTTGTTACCATTACGGTCGTTGCTGCACCGGATTCGATCGCCTTTGACAAAGCGGAGTACACCGTTTCCGAAGGCTGTGCGATTCAGACATCGCTTGTTGCATCGCCTGCCGGCGCATCCACCAATGCAAAATATGAGCTGGTCGGCGATGCGTGTGCCGCAGTTGATGCCGCAGGAAAGATCACCGGCATAACCGAGGGCAAGGCAACGCTGCGTGCGACTGTCCACAACTATGCAACCGATACCGATGTTGTCGCGGAATGTGTGATCAACGTAGTTCCCGGAACTGCTACAATCGAGCTTAAAAATAACCGCACCACCATCGGCTACCGCGAGACTGTGGATCTTGAGCCTGTTGCCTACGATAAGTACGGTAACGAAGTGGATACCACATTTACCTGCGCTTCGAGCGCTACCCGCTATGTAACCGTCAAGGGAACGAGCGTCTATGGCGTGCGCAACGGCGGATCCTCGACCATCACCGTTTCTTCGGAGAACGGCGTGATGATCCAGGTTTCTGTTACAACGCTGGCTGCGCCGAGCAAAGTTACCATTTCCGCGCCCTCGTCCAAGATGGCGGTCGGTGAAAAGATGGCGCTGACGGCTGCTTTCCCGGCGAAACAGGACGGCGCGATCACTTGGACGGCTGAAAACGCTTCCATCCTCGCAGTTGACGAAAACGGCGTTATCACCGCGCTTTCTGAAGGTACCACCCGCGTTCGCGTGGACACCTTCAACAAGAAATACGCGCTTTACACCATTACCGTTTATGCGGCGCCCGAGGCCATCGAATTTGCGGATGATGAGATCGAAATCACCGTTGGCATGAAGCTTGTGCCCGAAATCAAGCTCACGCCTTCCGATGCATATGCTGTTCCCACCTATGCCTTTGCACACGAGGGCGATGGAGAGGCAGCTGTTATGATTGATGGCGAAAATATCGTCGGCAATGCAGTCGGCACCGGCATTCTCACCGTCAGCTACGTTCGTCCCGACGGAACGATCCTTTCCGACACCCAGCAGGTTGTTGTCAAGCCCGCGCCTGCGACGATTGAGCTGAATGCGGAAAGATTTGAACTGGGCTTGAATGAAATTCTTACCCTGAACCCCGTTGCCTACGACGAAGACGGCAATGAAGTTAAAACTGCATTTACGCTGACGACCAGCTCCAAGAACTATATCCCGGTAAACGGCAACCAGATCAAGGGCGCAAGACGCGGAAGCGCGAAGATCACCGTAACTGCGCACAACGGCGTATCGGTTACTGCTACATTCAAGGTTGTAGCGGCTCCTTCCAAGGTTACTGTTACGGCGGATGACGCGGTTATCTCCCAGACCGGTTCCACGAAGGTGCATGCGGCGTTTGCCGCCGGTCAGGAGGGCGCGGTTACTTGGACTTCGGGCAATGAAAGCATTGCCGTTGTCGATCAGAACGGCATTGTCATCGCAAAGGCGCTTGGCACGGTAAGCATCAAGGCGACCAGCTACAACGGCAAGAGCGGCGTCTGCACCATCGAAGTCAAGGCAGAGCCCACTGGAATCGCCTTTGAGGTTGATGAAGAGAGAGTCGGCGAAGACGGCAATACGATGGTCAAGGCAGTGCTGCCCGAAAACTGCGCCGGTTCCGTCACCTATTCTTCTTCGAATCCCTATGTCGCGATTGTTGATTCTGCAACCGGCCTTGTAACCGGTATGCGTCAGGGCAAGACCGTTATCACGGCGACTGTCATCAACAACCTGACCGGTGAATGCTTCTCTGATTCCTATGTGCTTACCGTAACGCCCAAGCCTGTCAAGGTTGTGCTTTACATCGGCCGCGACAAGATCGGCCTTAAAGAAACGGCAAGCCTTGAAGCGGTTGCATATGATGAGTTCGGAAATGAAACCGAAGGAGGACTCACTTTCAAGTCCAGCCGAACGAATTATGTGAAGATCAACGATAAGGGCGAAATCTATGGTCAGTCCAGAGGATACAGCGACATTACCGTTACCACCTATAACGGCGTAACCGTAAAACAGCGCATAACCACCGTATATGCGCCGACTTCCATCAAATTGAATAAGACCTCCGTGACGATGAGCGAACTCGATTCCGTGACGATCCTGACCGCTTTGAGCAACGGAAGCGCTTCTCAGATCATCTGGACGACGAGCGATGAAGCGGTTGCGAAGGTGGACGATCAGGGCGTTGTGAGCGCCGTGGCGTTTGGAACATGCATTGTTACTGCCGAAACCTTTAACGGCAAGAAGGCTTCCTGCGAAATCATCGTAAAATACGAGCCGAGCGCAGTTGCCTTTGAAACCGAAAAGGAAAAGGTCGGCGAAGGCAACAGCCGCGTGATCGCCGCACAGATCCCCGAGGACTGCTTCGGAGCCATTGCGTACGCTTCTTCCGATCCCGAGACCGCCTCTGTGGACAGCACGACGGGAAAGGTTGTGGGTCTTAAAGGCGGCACGGTTACCGTCACTGCATCTGTTCATAACAAAAAGACAGGCGAGACGTTTACAGACAGCTATGAGCTTACCGTAACGCCCAAACCCGTCAAGATTGAGATCAATGCTGCGCGCGTGAAGATCGGCGTGGGCGAGACGCTGGCGCTCAATGCCATTGCTTACGATGCAGAAGGCAATGAGACCGACGGCGGATTTACCTATACCTCCAACCGCACGGGCTACGTAAAGGTAAATGAATCGGGCGAGGTCTATGGCGTAAGAACCGGATACTCGGATATCACGGTCAAGACCTATAACGGCGTTACCGTAAAGGGCAGAATCACCGTTGTCAATGCGCCGACCGCTGTTGAGATCAGCGCAAGCAATATCCGTATCTCCGAAATCGACACGCATCAGCTTTCGATGAATCTTTCCAAAAATTCGATCGGTGCGTACACGTGGACGAGTTCCGATGAAAATGTCGCAGTTGTCGATCAGAACGGTCTTGTTACCGCCAAGGGCTTCGGTACTGCGGACATCATCGTAACCACGTATAACGGAAAGAGCGCGACCTGTAAGGTCAAGGTTTGCTACGAACCTGAG
>JAZSFI010000192.1:0-4091 GCA_045532135.1 Clostridia bacterium
CATATGACGTCAATACCCGCGACGCGGAATTCGTCATCAAGATTGGGGAGGGCATCACAAAACACCGCCAAGGCCAGGACCAGTTAGGCCGTTCCCTGCGCGGCAAATCCTTAAAACTTGAGCCGTGGGAAAAGTTCATCATCTATGGCATACTGATATTTTTCGAAGCCGGCACTTCCATTCGCCTGGTCGATGAAGCCTTTATCTTCATTCCCAGAAAAAACGGCAAAACCGCCTTCGTCTCCGCGCTCACCCTCGCCCTTGCGATCCTTGAGCGCGAATCCGGCGCAAAGGTCTACGTTGTCGGCGCGTCCTTAAAACAGGCGCGCGAAACATTTGACAACTGGAAATACTCCATCACAACCGCCTACGGTTCGCCCGACCGGGCGGAAAGGAGCGGCTGGAGAATCTTAGACAACAATAACGAGCATTCCGTCTCCCATGAGCATATCGGCGGCGGCTCCGTCTCCGTAAACGCCCTTGCGGCGAACCCGGACAAGCAAGACTCCCTGAACGGAAATATCATCGTCGCCGACGAAATGCACGCCTATAAATCCCCGAAACAATACTCCATCATGAAACAGGCAACAATCGCCTATGTCAACAAGCTCATGTGCGGCATCACCACAGCAGGCGACGACCCAGTTTCCCCGTGCGCCCAGCGCGTCGAAATGTGCCGGAAAATCCTGCGCGGCCTCATCACCAACGACCGTTATTTTATTTTTATGTGCTCGATGGACAAGTCAGAATCCGGCGACGTAGACATCTTAAACCCGTGGCAGCATCAAAAGTCAAACCCGAATTACGGCGTAACCGTTCGCCCGGAAGAAATCATGGCGGCAGCGCAGGAAGCCATAAACGACCCGCAGATGCGTAAAGAATTTTACACCCGACGCGGAAACATTTTCGTTTCTTCCATGCGCGCATATTTTGACCTCGACATGTTCCGCGCGTCCAACCGAATCGCCGAACAAAAGCTCGGAATAGACGCGTCATGGACGCTTGAACAGAAGATCAACCACCTCGCAAAAATCCCGCGTCTCCATTGGTACGGCGGCGCGGATCTGTCAAAACTCCACGACCTGACCGCGTCCGCACTCTACGCCTCCGTAAACGAGGAAATCGCGGTCATAATACCCCATTGTTGGTTCCCGATTGTCGCCGCACACGAAAAGGCCGATCAGGACAACATTCCCCTTTTCGGTTGGCAAGACGACGGTTGGCTCGACATGGTTAACGCGCCCACCAATAACCACAAAATGGTCGTCGACTGGTTTGTGAATATGAAAAAGCGCGGCTTCCGAATAACCGAAATCGGCATCGACCGAAAGTTCGCGGAACAGTTTTTCGTAGGGCTTAAAGAAAAAGGCTTCCGCGCGGAGGATCAGCCTCAGTTATATCACTTAAAAACCGTTGGTTTCCGCGCAATCGAAACTGCCGCACGAAACAATAATCTCTATTACTTGGGCGCAGAGCCTTTCGAGTATTGCGTGTCAAACGTACAAGCAATCGAAAAGACCGACGACATGATCATCTTCGACAAGATCAAACCAACACAGCGCATTGACGTTTTCGACGCGGCGGTTTTCGCCGCATGCAAAGCAATGAAATCCTACGAACGCCGCGTGAAATCCGGCTCATAACAGGAGGATACCAAATGGCAAAAAAGCGTAAGTACACAAGCCAGAGGGGGCGCGACGCTCCCGCGAAAAAGCGCTCCGGCCTCATAACCGGAATTAGCCTCACCGATTCCGACGGCTGGCGCGAAATCCTCTGCTCTGGCTATCGCCCCGTCATGGAATGCCCCACCATTCGCCGCTGCGTGGATGTATATGCCCACCTCATCGCCTCCATGACCATCCGAATCATGAAAAACGGCGAAAAGGGCGACGAGCGCATAAAGGACGGCCTGTCCCGCGTCATCGACATAAACCCCATGCCACACATGACGCGCGTCAATTGGCTCACGCTCCTCACGCGCACCATGCTCACGCGCGGAAACGCGTTCGTTATTCCCATCTACCGCGCGGGATTCCTGTCGGCGCTCAAAATCCTGCCGCCCGGTGAAACGTCCATCATTCAGGTGGACGAACAAAATTATTTCGTCCAGTGGCGCGGCATCAATTACACACCCGACGCAATCCTCAATTTCGCCTTCGAACCCGACGAAAACCGCCCCTACATTGGGAAAGGCTGGTCAGCGCATCTTTCGGACGTTGTGAAGTCCATAACCGCAACCAACGCCGCAAAGCTCTCCGTGCAGTCGTCTCCTTTCCCAACGCTTGTGGTAAAGGTCGACGGCTACAACGAAGAAATGAAAACCCCAGAAGGCCGCGACGCGCTTGCAGATAAGTACATCGTCAGCAAGCAATCAGGCAAGCCCTGGATGGTGCAAGCCGATCTTTTCGACGTCCAGCAGGTCAAGCCACTATCGTTAACCGACCTTGCAATCAAGGATTCCGTCGAACTCGATCTCAAATCCGCCGCCGCATTGACCGGCATTCCGGCGTTTGAGCTGGGCGTCGGATCCTACAACGCCGACGAGCACCGAAAGTTCGTCGCAACGTCGGTTATGTACATAGCCCAGATCATCCAGCAGACCTTGACCGACGGCCTTTTGTACGCGCCCGACCGCTACATTTCCCTGAATCCCATGTCCCTCATGGCTTACGACATGACGACGCTTGTGTCCAACGGAAAGGAAATGATCGACCGTATGGCGCTCAGGCGGAACGAATGGCGCGGCATGCTTGGCCTTTCACCCGACAGCGAAATGGACGAGCTTGAAGGCCTCGAAAACTACATCCCGGCAAGCATGCTCGGGCAGCAAAAGAAACTGAAAGGAGGTGGAGAAGACGAAGCAGATCAGAGCGATCAATAAGCAATTTCAAACGCGTGAGGAGGGCGGAAGATACTTCATCGAGGGCTATTTTGCCGTATTCGACGAAGATTATCAAATTGGGCCAAACGTGGTAGAGCGCATAGACCCGACCGCGTTCGACCGTGCACTTCAGGGCGGAGACGTACGAGCGCTGCTCAACCACAACCCCGACATTGTATTGGGGCGCACTACTGCTGATACGCTCAAGCTGAGAAAAGATAATCATGGACTGTGGGGTTCGATAGAAATCAATCCTGAAGACAGCGATGCAATGAATGCATATGCGCGTGTAAAAAGAAGAGACGTTACGCAAGCTTCCATCGGTTTTTTCCCGATAAAGGAATACGGCGAAACGCTTGCAAACGGAACATTCCGTATGCACGAAGAAGACACGGATCTATGGGAAGTCTCAGTCTGCACCTTCCCCGCCTACATGACCACGGAACTTTCCGCCCGTGCAAAAGACCTTGAAGCGGCGCGTGAACGCGCCCACGAACGCTACAAAAAAAATCTTTTGGAAAGGATGAAGCGCAAAAATGGCACTTAGACAGACGGTACTAAACTACCGCCGTCGGGAGAAGACGGCCATTCTTGATGCGCTGAGAGAAAAGGCGAACGAACTCAAAAACCGTTCGGACGATCTCAAAAAGCGCGAAACCGACCTCGAAAACGACATTGAAACCATGCCGGCGGACGCCGATCAGGAAACGAAAACCGCCGTCGAACAGGCCGTTGAAGAACTAACAGCCCAGATGGCAGACCTCGAAAAGGAAGTCGCAGACAACGCCGCCGAGATCGCGTCTGTGGAGGCCGACGTCGAAAAGATCGACGAAGAAATCGAAGCGATTCAGGCAACACCTGCCGCGCCTCCTGCAGATACCACCCCCACCGAAACCAACAACCGCAATGATGAAAGGAGTTATGCCCGTATGAAAGTAAGAGCTTTCGAAAAGATGAACATTCAGGAGCGCGCAGCGCTTGTACAGCGCGATGAGGTTAAAACTTTTATTTCCCGCGCCCGTGATATCATCACCCGAGGCATCCAGAATGTCGAAATCACCATTCCCCAGATCATCCTGCCCATGATTCGCGAAGAAGTGGAACGCGAATCCAAGATGATCAAGTATGTAAATCACATGATTGTCCCCGGCGAAGGCCGCGTGCCGATCATGGGCGCGATCCCGGAAGCCATCTGGACGGAACAGTGCGC
>JAZSFI010000195.1:0-7258 GCA_045532135.1 Clostridia bacterium
TCACTTCGTTTGATCATTGCTTGCCCATTACCTTTGGGAACAATTTGTTGATCAAATAAGCCACCTTTTGCCTCATAAGCCATCCTCGTGAACAGAATATTATTCTTCTTCATTGTCTTGCGCACTGTTGCTATTGAGCCCTCATCGCCCGGAATCCATGCGCATTCTCCAGCGCGGACGACCTCGTAGTCAAACATGCGATTCAGGCTGTAGGTTTGACCGGACTTAATGAAGTTGATGGGGTTACGAGTGAATTTCAGATGATAGACGTTTCCGACGACGATGTTCAGATATGCGTCCTTTGCGTGGTGGAAGTCGTTTACGTCGCGGCATTTGACGAAGACAGGGTCTTGTTTCGAATCTTTTTCCTTGCAAAGAGAAGCTTGAATCTGTGTACCGTCTGAAAGAATGCGCTGATCCTGACGGAAGGCGGAAACATTGCCGGCCTTTACGTAAACTACACGGTCAACACCGTCATAGCGTTTTTTGAGAAGTTCTGCTACGATTTTGCATGCCTGACTGGTTTCAACAAGCTGTCGGGCAATGAAGCCAGAAAGTTCGTTATCCTGAAATGGGGTATTTCGCGTTAAGCGGCGGTATTTTTCCTCCGGAATCAGCCCTTTTCTTTTCAGAAGCTGCCAGTGCTCGCGCATGTGGGTGCGGATTGCATCGGAAAGAGGATAGCGGTCCGATTTTTCAGCGTTCAGCTGACGCTTTACGAGCACGCGGTTGGTGAAGGAATCGTCTTTGATCACGCGCTGGGGATAGATATGATCAATATCATAATCCACGGCAAGACGATCCAGGTCAATGCGTTCGCCGCTGTACATGCACCGGCCTAATTGTGTGAAATACAGATAGAGCTTTGCGCTTCTGAGTGCAGGATCGTCAAAATGGCCGAGTTCTTCAAATACATCCGGCGCATCTTTTTTACATGCGGCGTATAATTCGTCCAACTTCTTTTTGCGGGAAACGGTGCGTTCCTTAACGCCTTCTTCGCGCGTAACTTCGACAAATACACGCTTGGGTTCTGCACCCATGATTTTTTCAATTTCCGAAATGATTGCGATGGTCTGGTGAATGGAGCGGCGGATGCCGGGAGAAGCATAGCTGTCTTTCAAATAATCATTCAGCGTGGACTTTTTGTCTGCAAGTTTTTCTTCACGGTAGGCGGTTACTTTCTCGGCATATTGGAAGGAAGAGGAAAGAAGCTCCATCAGATTGTGATTGGAGTGCCAGAGCATGTCTATGATGGTGAACACTTCACCGGTAGTTTCATCAAAATGCTCGATGCCGGAAAGAAATTCTTTGGAGAGATTGCCCCAGCCGCTGAAGCGGTTGCGGTTTCTCATGATATAGGCGATATCATCTACGGAAAGGTCGTGTCCGTATTCTTCGGACATCCAACGTTCGAGGAGTTTTCGATCTTCGCCGAAAAGCACGATATGTTTTATGATGTCTTCCACCATATCATAAGAATTCGGGCGTTCAAGAATGCGGCGGAATACTTTGTAGCCGGGGAGGGAAACTTTAAAGGCAGAATCGATACCACTGAATTCGTCTGATTTCTGTATATACCCGTTTGCGAGCAGGAAGGATTTGATAGAAGAAGCGGTTGCGCCGCCGTTTTGCGCGATGAGGTCTGTAAAAAGAGATTGTTTTACAGGGATCGGCAGCTCGTTTCCGTTTATTTTGATTTTGTTGATCATGTTGAGGGTTACGAACTTGGAATAGAGAAGAGAATCCTTCGGAAGCACTTTTTCGCCAAGGTAGGAACAAGTTGCTGTCATTCTTTCAATAAAGCCTTTTCTTGTAGCGGGCAAATTGACTACGGACTCAAAATTCCAAGGTGTGATTTTTTCATCGGAGCGCACAATCCAACTGAAAGGAGAAGCGGGATTCAGCGGGCCGACATAATAAGGAACACGGAAGCGGAAAATTGCAAGGATTCTTTCAGAGACGGTAAGGCCGGAAGCGTCTTTGCTTTTTAAGAAGGGAAGGTAGGATTCTGCGCGGGAGAGAATGAGCGAAAGCTCCTGTTCGTGCAGTTGATGCGGAATAATGCCGTTGTCTTTGCTGGTTTGCTTTTGAAGAAAGATACCCGAATCCAGTTTTTCCAATATGGAAGAGGCCTTCTTTGTGCCGGATTCGTCCAGTTTCGGCAGGAGCTGAGAAATCTTCTTTTTTGTATAAGAGGCGAAATCTGAATAAGAGCAGGAATATGCTGTTTTTGTATGTCTGCTGTAGGCGGCATAGTTTTTTATTTTTTCATCTTCCGTGCGGAACATCTCTTTGCGGAGGATGGGATCTGCGCGGAAAAGGGATTTCAATTCAAGAAGATCTTTCTTATGCTGCTCGTATACTTTTACTTTTGCTGCGGAAATGGTGGAATTGCCGCCAAGAAGATTTTCAAGCACACTCCAGTCGTACACGCGCTTGACGGCGGATATCAGACGAATGCTTTCTCCCACGGATTCGAGAAGCTTGGGCTCAACGGCTTCAAAGTCATTTTTGAGCGAAAAGGAGACGTCCGTTTCTTTGTCTAATTCGATTGCGCAGATTTTGGACGCTTTCACGGTTGCCCCTGCAAGCAGATCGACGATGGCGGATAACTGTTCATCGTCTTTGGAAACACCGGAATGCAGTTTGAGCGCTTTTTTCTTTTGCGTGGTATTCAATGCGCGGTCTTTAAGAGCATCAACAAGGGCGTTCTGGTCTTTGAGGTCGAAAGCGAGATCGTATTCATTTAAAAGAATGTCCTTGAGTTCATCAAAGCAGAGTTCGAAATTAATGGCGTCGAGGTTCATGTCTGCAAAGAGAAAATGACCGCGATTTTTGAGAATGTGATGTACGGCGAGATAAACAAGGCGCACGTCAAAAGCGCAGTCTTTTGTAAGAAGCGCATTTCTTAAATGGTAGATGGTCGGAAAATCCTTGTGATAGTTTATATCAGAATAAGATTTGTCGGCAAAAAGCGTATAGCGACCCAGCGGCAGGCCGGAAGCGGACGTCTTTTTATCTTCGTCTGTAAATTTGCTTTCATCAAGACGCTGGAAAAATGCAGGATCGACTTTTGCTATTTCTTCGGAGAAAAGTTGACGCAATAGATCAATACGCTGATTTCTGCGTTCATAGCGTCTGCGTGCTGCTCTGAATCCGCGGCGTTCCTCTGCTTTTTGTGCTTCAGGGAATACTCGAACGCCCCAAAGCGCTTTGCCGTGACGCTTTTGAATATTGTACTGTGTATCGGTTACAGCCCAGCCGACGGATTCTGTACCAATATCAAGGCCGATAAAATATTCTGACATTTCATTTTCCTCCTTTGTTGACAAAAAGAAATGATCGTGCTACAATGAAGGCGTAAGTTACCATCTTACAACACAACGCGTTCAAATACGGCTATGCCAAAATCACCGGTTCATCCGGTCTCACAATGTGTGAGGAAAAATACCTGCTTCGGCGGGTGTTTTTATTTTATAGTAAAATTGTGAATTTGTAAATATATTAAAAATGTGCAGGGACACCGAAGACAGGCGTCTATACGGCGTTGATGGAAGCTATTCTAAAAAAGAACTTTACGAATCAGAGGTTTTTTCCTCTGATTTTTTATGTACGATAAACCTTCATTTAGGACAGCGTCATAGCCATTTTCGAAGTCTTTTTCGGATATTACTGAGAAGATGTCAGGGGAATGTCTCAGCCTATGACACCTGTTTCCGGATCATGGATGTGATTGATGATACTTATATATTCATTCTCGTGTACATCGATTTGATGGAAGGGTACGGATGATTTATACATTTACCCATTTTATTATACATGTGTGGGCTGCGCCGGTAAACGGAGCGAATCGCAGGCAACAGTTCCTGTTTCATTTGACAGCGCAATTTCGGCAATATATAATTATAGAAGAAAACGCGAGAGGAAGTATTGGAGGCATGAAAAAGCGATATGGACAGAATCATCGCGGACGATGCGTTTGGTGAATGTCCGAACCTTACATGTACTGTGGGGCGCGAATCATATGCGGAAGAATACGCAAAGCAAAACGGGATCCCCTATACCTATTCCGATGCGCTTGATTGGCTGAATTTGTGACGGTGAGAGTTTTTAAAGAGGTGCTTTTGTGAAGGGAAAAAGAATTCTGTTTGGAATCGTCGCGCTTGTTGCAATGCTCGCGTTTGCGTTTAGATTTGTGGTTGCGCCGTATGATATATATGTGGGGCGCATTACATTCGATAATTATTTCTCTAAGACGACGTTTTCTGCGATCATGGTATTTGTTTTATCGGCTCTGGCTTCCGATTGCCTGATGAAAAAGGCCGGGAAAAAGCTTTTGCGCTCCGGCACTTTTGCGGTGTGTTTGGGTTTGATCGGCGTTATGACTGCATTTTTCTTAAACAGCTTCATGCGCGAAAGAATTTTGGACAATATTTTGAATGATTTTTCAAGCGCGTTTGATCCGGGAAGGATCCGAAATTCCTTAATAGCGGTTGCCGGAACCGTTATCGGCGGGCTTCTTGCCGGATTCGGGCTTACGCGGTTTGATTTTGAAAATCGCGGAAAAAAAGAAAAAACCGCATTTGAATCGAGCGCGGAATGCGCGCCTGTTTCAAAAACTGCGGCTTGGGCGCTGGCTTTCTTTCTTGGCGGACTGGGCGCGCATCGGTATTATCTGGGGTATAAAACCCATGGCGCCGTTCAGACTCTCGGATGCGTAAGCCTTATTGTTGTTTACTTAAATTCCATCACCCGTTTTTTCTGTCAACGGTATCATGCCGAATCGGTATCTGTTTTTATGATGGTTCTGTCCGTATTTGGAATTTTAACCTCCATATGGGCGTTTGCGGATTTCATCCGCATTCTGACCGGCGGTTTGCAGCCGGCAGAGGGAAAAGTTTATTCCGAAAAGACGCTTCAACAGGTGAAAGTCCGGGAAAAAGCAAGCGAAATCGCCGACGCGATTGAGAAAATCGCGATTCTTCACGAAAAAGGGATTCTGACGGAGGAAGAATTCAGGGAAAAGAAGGCGGAGATTCTTAAAAAGATGTGATGTATGATAAGGCGTTTCTCCTCCTGCAGCCGGTGCAGTATTTTAAAGAAAGCCAAAGTTTTGAGCGCATAAGGAGAAAGATATGCAGCTTTGTTACGTGATTTTGGAAGACATCGATGCCTGGATGCGGCTCGTTGCACGCGTTCGGCGGAATTTTCCGGGGCTGGAGACGGAGGAAGGGCTTTCGGATTACAGAGAAACGGTATTTAAGTTCATAAAAAAGCGGCAGGCGATCTGCGTGAAAGCGGACGGCGAAATCAAGGGCGTTATGCTTTTTTCGCGCGGGCGGAACATGATCTGCTGTCTTGCGGTTTCGCCGGATTTCAGAAGGCGGGGCGCGGCGTCGATTTTGATGGACGAGGCGCTGAAGGAACTTGACCGGACGAAGGAGATTTCCGTTTCCACATTCCGTGCGGAGGATGAAAAGGGGACTGCGCCGAGAGCGCTTTATGAAAAATACGGGTTTGTCCCGGATGCGCTTATTATGGAGATGGGGTATCCCAATCAGAAATATGTTTTGCATCCCGAGGGTTCGGAAAGAAAAGACAGGCAAACGGCGATCAACCGGATGGTTCTGGAGGTTTCGGAAATCCTTTCTGACGCTTTTCCTTCCATTTATATATACGGATCTGCGGCGATCGATGATTTTCGGCTGGGCTGGAGCGACATCGACCTTTTTGTAATTACGCAAAAGGCGATAAGCGAAGGGCAGGCGAATCAGCTTTTGCATCTGAGGCAGGATTTGACAAACAAAAATCCGGGCAATCCCTATTTCCGCCTGTTTGAGGGCGGGATGCTTTCGGCGGATATGTTTTTTGAAAACTGTCCCGGACGCGCGGTTTATTGGGGAACGCGCGGGGAAAGAATCTGCGAAAAATATGCGCCTGACGTATTCGGAAAAGTGCAGCTTAAAGAAAACAGCATGCATTTATGCGGAAAGGATATCCGAGAACGCATCCCGCAGATCGAATGCAGCGAACTGCTCGAAGGCGTAAAGCGTCACCATGAAACCATTAAAAACTTTGCGTGCACAACCGGGCGCAGCCTTTACACCTTCGGCTGGATGCTCGATATCGCGCGATGTATTTACACGATCAGAACCGGAAGGATCATTTCGAAAACCGAAGCCGCCGAATGGGCGATGGAAAAGCATCTGTGCCCGGATGAGGATGCGCTTTTGTTTGCGCTGGATGTGAGAAAAAATCCGACGGAGAAAAAGAAGGATCCAAAGGTATTCGATTTTGCAGAAACAATGGCGGGCGCGATTCAGAGGTTTAATGATGTGCTGGAGATGGAAATTAGGCGCGCAGAGGAATGAAAAGAAGCTGTCTCAAAACAAGTTTTGCTTTTGAGTTTAACGAAATGCTTTTAAAAACATGAACTACGGGACGGGAAACCCGTCCCCTACAATGGAGACACGATGGTTCTTCCTGTAGGGGATGGGTTTCCCGTCCCGGCTTCGTGTTTTACACTTTTAGTGAGACAGGTCTTTATGTGTTTTTTGCTTCTTACGTAAAATGCTCCGTGCCCAGACGGTACGCTTGCTTTCGCTCTTCGGGGAAGACGGTATTTCGTCTTTCCCGCTTTTTTTCTGCGTCAAACATAGTCCACGCGTAATTTTCGTAGTTGTCTACCTGCAAGGTATCGCCGGATATGAAGGTTTCGGTGGGGCCGACAAAAACATCGAGGGTGGATTTATAGCGGGTTAAAAGGTTTTGGTTGAATTCGGCGGGCGCGCCGCTGGTCAGGATGAATATAACCGGGATTTTGCGCGTGTTGTAGCTTTGGATTTCTGTTTTGTAGGTGATACAGGGAAAAACGAGCCTTTCAAAAAGCGCGCGCAGAGCGGATGTGACGTCGCCGAGATACACGGGACTTCCGAGGATGAGGCCGTCTGCTTCGCGGATTTTCTGAAGGACTTCCGCTAAATCGTCCTTGAATTGGCATGCGCCCGGGCGCGCTTCGTTTTTGCAGCCGAAGCAGGATATGCAGCCTTTAAAGCTTTTAAGCTTGTATAAATCAATGAATTCTACCTGCGCGCCTGCGCTTTTTGCGCCTTGTGCGGCTCCGCGGACGAGAATGTCAGTGTTCCAGCCCGAGCGGGGGCTTGCGTTGACGGCGATGATTTTCTTCATATCATATGCTCCTTTGATGAAACGCATGCGACAGGTATTCGGCGCGTGTCTTAATCATTTTTTGCGTGGT